>JAAUUD010000048.1 GCA_012031655.1 Anaerolineae bacterium
CAGGCCCGCCGCCAGCACCACCAGCACCAGTGCCAGCCCATAAGCGCCACGCAGGCCCAGCAGGTCTGCCGCGATGCCCAGCGTTTGCGGCGCCAGGAAGATGGAGAGCCGCCACACATGGCCATGCGGGCACTGGCCGCCCCAGAAAGCCGCCCCGGGACCGCCCCCAGCGCCGCCGAAAGCCCCAACGGATACAGATTCGCTACGCCGAACCCCCCCAGGAACAGCCCGGCCACGGTCATGACCGGGTGCAGAGCCAGCCAGAACAGCACAAACCCAACCAGGCTAAAGCCCCATGCCGCCAGCAGCAACCGATGCAGCGAAAAGCGTTGCGCCAGGCGGCTGCTCAGCCAGCGCGCCAGCACCGCAGAGAGGAAAAACAGGCTCATCAGCCCGGCGGCGGTGCCGCGTGGCAACCCGGCGACCTCGTTCATGTATTCCGCGCCCAGTAGGCCAGGCTCCATTCTGCGCCACCCCAGCGCCGTAATCAGCCAGATGAGCCAGAAGGTGGCCGGGAGGCGGCTGTCGGTTGGGTTGGCTTCGGCGGGGTCGGCGGGGGGCGATGGGGGGGTAGCGCCACCCGATTGATTGGTGAAGAATAGCAGCCCAAACACCCCAACCATCAGGAACATCACCGCCCGCCAGCCAAGCGGCGTGGTCGCCAACCAGCCAATGAGCAACGCGCCCAACATGGCGGCAGCACTGGCCGCAATATTGGCCTCGACGACCGCCACGGTCCGGCGCTCGCCGTGCAGGTCGCCCAGCGTGGCCTGGATGGTGGTCAGCAGCAGGCTCCCCAGGGTGCCCATCACAAACGCGCTGGCGATGGTCAGGCGGGGGTCCCGCGCCAGGGCAAACAAAATAGCCCCCGCCACCAGGCCCGCCCCGCCATTCCACAGCATGGACCAACGCCCCCACCGCCGTGTGAGCGGCTCTGCCAGTGCCCCAGCGGTGATCATGCCGATGGCAAAGGCGCTGGAGTGCATCCCGGCAACGGTAAAGCTCATCTTCAGCTCATCGCGCAAGAAGGGCATAATCGGCCCAAAAGCGGTTTGGTGAAAGCTATAAAAAGCCAGCAGGCCATAGCTCAGCCAGGTGTAGCGGTCGCGCACAAAGGCGGACATAACAGGCTCTCCGTTCAGCAGGGTGTTGTGAAATTCGGTGCAAACACGGCCAAGCATAGCCGATTGCGCGGCAAAAATCGAGGGGGCGGCGGCCTGCGCGGCCCCTCCTGGCGCGGCTACTGGCCAGCACGCCTTCCAGCTCGCCCAGCGTGGCCTCGATGCGTTCGACCAGGGTGGTCAGCATCGACGCATCGAAGCGGAACTGCACGCCCGCAGCGGCGAAGAGGTCCGGCAGGGCGGCGGTCCCGCCCAGGGCTAACGCTTCGCGGTAGCGGCGCACCGCCCCGGCCTGGTCTTCCTGGGCGTTCAGCCACACCTGCAACGCCCCCACCTGGGCCATGCCATATTCGATGTAGTAGAACGGAATCTGGTAGATGTGCAGCTTGCGGTGCCAGCCCGTGGCCTTGATGTCTTCCAGCCCGCTCCAGTCCACGCCCAGCATAAACTCATCCCACAGGGCAGTCCAGGTTGCATCGCACTGGGCTGGGTCCTGGGCGGCCTGCGGGTGGGTATAGACCCAGTGCTGAAAGCCATCCACCACGGCCATATAGGGCAAAAAGCGCAAGATGCCCTCCAGGTGTTCGATGCGGGCGCGGGCGGCTTCTTCCGTGTTGTAGAACCCACCGTGCTCTGCCAGCAGGTAGGGCGCGGC
This sequence comes from Anaerolineae bacterium, assembly GCA_012031655.1. Taxonomy (GTDB): domain Bacteria; phylum Chloroflexota; class Anaerolineae; order Aggregatilineales; family J027; genus JAAUUD01. The sequence continues at coordinate 1,777 of JAAUUD010000048.1, forward strand.
GAGCAGTTCCATGCTCATCGAGGCGACTTCAGCAAACTCGATGGGGGGCATCCGCTGGTGGAAGTAGGGCAGCTTGTGCGTTTCGAAGACGTGGAAAGCATGGCCGCCCTCGTGCAGCAGGGTTTGCACATCATCGTGCAGGCCCACGGCATTCATAAAGATAAACGGCACGCCCTGCTGCGCGAACTCGGTGCAATAGCCGCCGGGGGCTTTGGCTTTGCGGTTTTCCAGGTCCAGCAGGGCTTCGGCGCGCATGTGCTGAAAGTACCCCCCCAGCGCGGGGTCTACCTGGTTGAACATTTCGTGGGTGCGGGTGTTGAGCGCCTCGATGTCGCCAAAAGGTTGCAGCGGCGCGCGCCCGGTGGGGTCCACTTGCAGGTCCCAGGGGCGCAGGGCCTCAACGCCGAGTTGCTGGCGGCGGCGTTCGTTGAGGCGCTGCATTGCGGGGGTCACCACCTGGCGGATGGCCTGGCGGAAGGTGGCGCTATCTTCGGGGGTGTAGTCGTGCCGGGCCAACGATTGCCACATGTAGGCGCGGTAATCGGGCTGCTCGGCATTGGCGGCCACCTGCAGGCGCAGGCTCAGGAAGGATTGCCAGAGTTCGTCCAGGGCGGCGCGGTCCTGAAGTTTGCGGTCCATGTACCGGCGCCAGGCTTGCTCGCGGCGGTTGCGGTCGGGTTCGTGGAACACGACCTCGAGCTGGGGCAGGGTTTTTTCTTCGCCTTCCCAGATGACGGTCTGGGCGCCGATGAGTTTATCGTAGCGGCTACGCAGCTTGTCTTCTTCCACGAACAAGGGCAGGTTAGCTTCGCGGAAGATGACCTGTTGACCGCGCAGGTTCCGCAACACCACGTCATAGTGCGGGGGTTCCAGGCCGCTTTCGATGAGCTTGCGATCCAGCATAAATTGCGCGTGGATCATGTTCGGCATGATTTCTTCGACATAGCGCATGTAGGCGGCTTCAGCTTCGGCGGCTTCGGTGTTCAGGTTGTGCGCCACCATCAGGCGCTGGCTGAGTTCGGAAGCCAACTGCGCCAGGCGGGTGTAGTCCTTCAGCCAGGTATCCAGGGTTTCGGCGGTCAGAGGGCGTTCGAGGAGGTCCTGCACAAAGGGAGCGAAGTCCGGCCAGGTCCAGGTGAGGCTCGCTTGATAGTTGTTAGGTAGATTCTCAAACACGGGAATTTTTCCTATTCTGAGTATACTATTTTATGATAATCTGTCTGGCGCGTTTGTCCAGAGGGGGGGCTGGGCCAGAGGATACCTGTTCCTTGGCAAACAGACGACTTTGTTTTAGCCGTGATTTGCGATGGTTAGGGAGTTTCGGTAAAACCATGTGAACACTTCTTGAGGATTACAGCCATGGCAGAGCTAACCCCAGCAGCTTTAGTGAACGAAATACGTGCTTTAGGGACCACTAATTTCTATGAATATCCAAGCGGTCATGGGCGAGTGCGCGTTGCCCATTTGGGATCATTCGATGGAAGCCTGTCCGACCTGGAACAAATGCAGATCTTGTACTCCCCTTCACTAAGAGATCGAGCGAAATCGATTGATTGCATCTGGTTCACAAAGGTATGGTAAGCATATTCCGGCAGTCATTGAGATTGAGCACTCGACCGGCGTGGCTTCTGGGATGATGCGTATACTGCGCTTTCAGGAGGGGGCACCGTCCATTCAGTGCACCTATACAGTTGTTGCTCCGAATGTGCTGCGTGGTAAGGTTGTCCGCGAGGCAAACGATCCAACATTTCGAACGCTAGACGTTCGTTATTTGCCCTACACGACCGTCCGTGAACTTTACGGCATTATCAAGCGATCTGATCTGGCAGGGTACGTGAATCATCGTTTTGTGCAAGCATTTATGGAGAAGGTGGTTGTGTAATGCGCTTCATCGCACGCTTGTGCTACAATCAAGTCGAAAGCTTGATCGGCTACCGTGGGCAAGAGCATGGACACGACACAATTCAATCAGGTGCACTGTGCAGATGCGCTTAGCTTTTTTAAGCAACAGCCAACGGAAAGTGTGCAGGCTATTGTCACGTCTCCACCCTACTTGGGGCAACGCGATTATGGCGCAGAGGGACAAATTGGTCTAGAGACCCATCCTCAGGCCTATATTGAGGCGTTGGTTGAGATTTTTAGAGAAGCAAAGCGGGTCTTACGCAGCGATGGCACTTTCTGGCTAAATATTGGTGATAATTACGTGGGTGCAACCAGCCAGCATCGCGACGGAGGCTCTCAGGGCACCAACTCTCGCTACAGCCGCAAGCATATGCAAGGGATTCCAACCCATGGACGTGCTGCGCGTAACCGCACCTTTTATGCTATGGGATTACCCATGAAAAGCCTGGTTGGAATGCCTTGGCGTGTTGCTTTTGCATTGCAGGAAGATGGCTGGCTTTTACGTTGCGATATTATCTGGCATCGCCCTTCAAAGAGCGAGAGTGTCAAAGATCGCCCAACCCATGCCCATGAATATATTTTCATGTTTTCCAAGAGCCAGAAGTACTACTACGACCGACAGTACATGCTGTCTGATACGGGCGCCAATCTTCAGTCGGTGTGGCGGGTTGGAGGAAGTCCGTTTACCGGCGCTCATTTTGCGGTTTTCCCGGCGGAACTTATTGAACCAATCGTTTTGACGGCTTGTCCAGAGGGCGGGGTGGTGCTGGATCCATTTGCCGGTTCGGGAACTGTTGGGGTAGTTTGTCGTCAGCATCACAGGCATTACTTACTGTGCGACATCAGCCCAGAAAATGTTGAACTCGCCCACGTCGTGTTTCAGAAGGCATTACTTCAGATGACAAGCGGCGCCTGCTCGATAGGCCGCATAAGCAAATCCCTTTGATTGGCGCTTCCCAAAAACTTGAAGGCTCTGTTGACCAGGAAAGGAACAAGGCGATGTTTGAAACCATGCCACGTCGCTACGAAGCAGTTAAAGATTGGGATTGGTCGGATTTTGCCCCCTATGCTCAGGATTTGATGGAACGTCCGCTGGATGCGGGTAGCCTGCCAGGGTGGTTGGGCGATTACTCCCGGTTGCTGGAAACCGCCTGGGAGTGCTATAGCCGCCTCCAGGTGGCCCGCACCCAGAACACGCGAGACGAAGAAGCCCAGCGCCGCTTTCGGGAGTTCGTGCAGAACGTGATGCCCGCCCTGCAAATTGCTAACCAGCAACTCAATACGCGGCTGGTGGCCAGCGGCCTGGAGCCGGAAAACTTTAGCGTGCCCTTGCGCAAAATGCAGGCTGATGTGGCGCTCTTCCGCGAAGAAAACGTGCCGCTCATTGTGGAAGCGGTGCAACTGGGCACCGAATACGACAAGATCAGCGGCGCGCAGACGGTGGTCTGGGAGGGTGAAGAGCGTACGCTGGTCGAGATGAACAAGGTGCTGGAAGACAGCGACCGCACCCAGCGCGAGCAAGCCTGGCGCGCCATCATGGAGCGCACCCTGGAGGATCGCGCTGCGCTCAACACGCTGTGGGTGCGTTTGCTGAAAATCCGGCGGCGGATCGCCGCCAACGCAGGCAAGGCCGACTTCCGCGAATATGCCTGGGAAGACCGGCACCGCTTCGACTATTCACCAAAGGACGCGGCCACCTTCCGACGGGCTATTCTGGAAGTGGTTGTCCCGGCAGCGGAGCGGCTCTACCAGCGGCAGGCCGCGCAGTTGGGCGTGGATCGCTTGCGCCCCTGGGACCTGGACGTGGACGCGCAGGGGCGGCTCCCCTTGCGCCCCTTCCGCGATGGGGCTGATCTGGAGGAAAAGAGCGCGGCTATCCTGAAGCAAGTGGACCCCACGCTGGGGGGCTACTTCGAGACCATGCGCGCCCAAAGATACCTGGACCTGGACAACCGCAAAGGCAAGGCGCCAGGCGGCTATTGCACCAGCTTCCCGATTGAGGGGCTGCCGTTTATTTTTATGAATGCGGTGGGGCTGCACAGGGATGTGCGCACCTTGCTGCACGAAGCCGGGCATGCCTTCCACAACTTCGAGGCGCGCAGCCTCAAGTACGCCCAGCAGCGGCTCTACCCAATTGAGTTTGGCGAGGTGGCCTCGATGGCCATGGAATTGCTGGCCACGCCCTACCTCACGGAGGACTTTGGCGGCTACTTCAGTTTGCCGGATGCGGCGCGCTATCGGGCGGCCCATCTGGCGAAGATCATCCACTTCTTCCCCTATATGGCCGTGGTGGATGGCTTTCAGGATTGGGCCTATACCCACGCTGACGCCGCCGAAGACCCGGCCAAGTGCGATGCCAAATGGAGCGAACTGTGGGACCAGTACATGCGCGGCGTGGACTGGAGCGGCTTTGAGGACGCTAAGGTCACGGGCTGGCACCGCAAGCTGCACATCTTCCGCATCCCGTTCTATTACATTGAATATGGGCTGGCGCAGTTGGGCGCGTTGCAAATCTGGCGCAATGCCCTGGAGGACCCCGGCAAGGCGCTCCAGCAGTATCGGTCGGCGCTGGCGCTAGGGGGGACGCGCTCCATCCCGGGGCTCTACCAGGCGGCGGGGGCGGCCTTCATTTTTGATGCCGAGCAGATCGCGCCGCTGATTGCGCTGGCCGAGCGCACTGTGAGCGAACTCGAGGCGCAGTAGCGGGCGGGCCTGGGGTGCTTCAGGTGTCCCTGACCACCCCGCAAGCCCACTCAGCATCGGTAGCACGGATGTCCGCCAGCAACAGTGCATAAAAGCTGGCATTTTCGTTCGCTTCGCGGAAGGCTTCGGCCAGCCACTCGCAGTCGGTCAAGGTGCCGTCTGGCAGGGCGTTGCTTGCACGTCGCGCCACCTGGGCCAATGCATAGGTGACGGTTGGAAAGGGCACAGGCGCTTGTTCTCGGGCCGTCTGATAGTGGCCAAAGGCGCTGGTGTCGTTGCCTGTGGCCTCGGCAATGGCGCCTTGTCGCCAGCTTAGCAAAAAGTTCTGCGAGTTGAGGCTTAGGCCGGTTTGATACGTCAGGACAGCCTGGAGGTTCTCGTTGCTAAGCTCAGCCACATAGCCGCCCATCAGATAAAAGGCGGGTGGCGGATTGTTGATGCTGGTGATGAAGCTCGCGCTTTGTTCCAGGTCGCGGCTGGCCTGCACGCGGCTGACTGCCTCAGCAAAGCGGGTTTCATCGCCCTGGATGGCATAGAGCAAAGCAGCGATGGTATCCCAAAGCGGCAGCCCAAAAACCAGCCCCTCCGCCACCTCATCTTCCAATTCCGTTTGTGCCTGGGCAAATTCCCCGCTCATCACCAGCGCAATCTGGCGGTAGGAGAAAGGGATGCCATAGCCCGGCACGCCAGGGTTAAGCCGTTCGCTCAGTTCCAGGATTCGGTCGTAGTCTTCTTCTGGCAGCGCCAGGTTCATTTCGCTCCACAGCGTCATATTGGTTTCGCCCAGGATCCCCTTGAGGAGGTCCACATCCGCCCGGGCGCGGTTCAGGTTGCCCAGATAGAAGCCCTCGAAGTAACTGCGCAAGAAGAGCAGCGTGGCATCGCCCGGGACCAGGCGTAGCGCCGAGGAAATCGATTCGGTGATTGATTCCGTGGAGCTGGTCTGGGCATTGGATTGCACAAACATATCCAGGATGTGGCGGTCGAGGTCGGTGGGCGCGATGACCCGCAGCGCCTCGCCAGAATTACCGGCGTCCGAAAAGCCATAGGCTGCCAGGCCGTCAATGTCGCTGGTGCGCACAAAGTGGTGCAGCAACATGGACCCCAGGAAGTAGCGTAGCGCCACGGGCATGTCTGTGCGCAGGATGGCGTTGTAGTCTGGCCCCTGCGGCACAATAAAGCGGATCAGGTCTGCGGTGCGTGGCTCGGCAAACACATCCTGAAAGATGATCTCGGTGCCAACGTCATCGTGGATGCCCCAGACGATCAGGTGAGCGCCCACTGATGGGCCAGGGCGGCGGCCTCTGGCGCGTCGTGGATGCGCCGTTCGATGGGTTCGATGCGTATCTGGAGGTGCGGCGAAATGCCGATGGCGTCGCTGGCGCGGATTGTATCGGCTACCCGCCGATCCAGGGTGCCATCGGGGTCGCCCCAGTCTGCCACCAGGATCAGGTATTCGCCGGACCTGGCTGGCGCCAGGGCAAGCGGTGCAGGCCCGGGGGTGGCGGTTTCGTCATCGCTGCGTGTGAGCAGCGCTGCGGCCAGGGCGGTTAGGCCCAACAACCCGACCAGCAACAGCACGATGAGCGGCACGGGCAGGCGCACGCTGCGTTGCAGCAGGCGACTGCTGGCGGCCCCCTGAGTTTGGGTCAGTGCTGCGTCGCCGTCCGGCGTGGTTGCACTGAGCGCGTCTTCGAGCGTGTCGTTCAGGTCGACCTTGGGCAGAACGCCCGTTGTACGCGCCTCCAGGCCCAGCGTTGCCAGGTCTTCCAGCAGGGCATCCACGGTTGGGTAGCGCGCTTCTGGGTCCTTGGCCAGCATCCGAAACACCAGGGTAGTGACCAGCGGCGGCAGGTCGGGGCGCAGTTCGCGCGGGTCGCGGACCGGAGCAGTCATGTGTTGCAGGGCCAGGTTCACCAGGTTGTCTCCCTGGAAGGGCAACTGTCCGGTGGCGATCTCGTAGAACACCACCCCCAGGGAATAAATATCGGTGCGATGATCCACTGCGGCGCCGGTGGCCTGTTCCGGCGAGAAGTAGCGCGGGGTGCCAATCGAGGCGCCGCTTTGGGTGATGCTGCCGTCGGTGGTCAACTTTGCCAGGCCAAAGTCCATTAGCTTGATGCGCTTCTGGGGCGTGATGAAGATATTGGAGGGCTTGACATCGCGATGGACAATCGAGCGGCTATGGGCATAGCTGAGCGCAGCAGCGACTCCGCGCATGATGGTGAGCATATCGCTCAGTTGCAGGGGGTGGTAGCGCTTGAGGAACTGAGCCAGGTCCATCCCGTGGAGGCGCTCCATTACCATATAATGCCGGCCATCTTCGGCAATATCGAAGTCGTAGACCTGGGTGATGTTGGGGTGGTTGAGCTGCGCAATGGCTTTGGCTTCGCGCTGGAAGCGAGCAGTGAAGTTTTGATCATAGCTGTGGCCCTTGATGAACTTGACGGCCACTTCGCGCTCCAGGTTAAGTTGCGTGGCCGTATAGACCACCGCCATGCCCCCTTCGCCTAGCAGTTCCCGCAGTTGGTAGCGTCCATTGAGGATGCTCGTGGTCATGGTCTGGCCTGCTTCCCCACAATCGCGCATACTCGACCCTTTACGGCGATTATAGCAGGCTTTGGTGCCCTTCACTTGCCAGCCGGGGCACATCCCAAAAAGTAGGCGGGCCAGGGAACACGCGCTCCGCTGGCCCTGCGCTTGGCTATGCGCCAGAATTCAGCGAATTGATGAGGTGGTACACCATGCGGTTGACCTCCTCTTTTCCACCCCTGCTTCGTCCAGGGCCGTGCGGACGGTTGCTTCGCCACCCAGCATATACAGCAGCTTGAGCGAGGAGATGATTTCCTCTACTTCGGGCGGCAGCTCCGGCGGTTCATTGATGGGGTAGGAGGGTTCCTTCAATCATGATGCATCCTTGATGATGACGTTAACCCATCCTACCATGAACCGGAAGGGCCACAAGCACGAAAAACCGCCGCCTGCGTGGTGAATTGGTACTACGGCTGCTGCCCCACATACGCAATGCGATAGATGGCCCCTGCGGTGTCATCCGAGACGAGCAGCGAGCCATCCGGCAGGATGAGCAGGTCCACCGGGCGGCCCCAGCGCGTGCCATCGGCGTATTGCCAGCCCTCCGCAAAAACTTCGTAGCTCAGCGCGTTGCCTTCTTCATCCAGGCGCACCAGCGTCACGCGGGCACCGATGGGCACGGTCCGGTTCCAGGAGCCACGCTCCGCGATGAACACCTGGTTGTGATATTCCTCAGGGAATTGTTCGCCATCGTAAAAACGCATCCCCAGGGCGGCCACATGCGGCCCCAGGGCTTGCACGGGCGGCGTGAACTCGGCGCAGGAACGCGAGGCCCCGAAGGCCGGGTCCGCGATGGTGCCCGCATGGCAGAAAGGATAGCCGAAGTGCTGGCCGGGCGTGCTCAGGCGGTTTAGCTCGTCTGGTGGCACGTCGTCGCCCATCTCATCGCGGCCATTGTCCGTAACCACAGTTCGCCGGTTTCGGGGTGGAAGTCGAAGCCCACCGAATTCCGCACGCCAGAGGCGATGATCTCAAAATTGCTGCCGTCCGGGTCCACGCGCACCAGGGTTGCAAAGCGCGCATCCTGCGAAAGGCAGATGTTGCAGGGCGCGCCAATCTGGAAGTAGAGCTTGTCGTCTGGGCCAAAGCTCAGGTACTTCCAGCCATGGTGGGCATCTGGCAGGCGCCGAGCACCTGCATGGGCTGGGGGGGCTGGGCCAGGTTGGCTTCGATGTTGTCGTAGCGCAGGATGCGCGTGATTTCTGCGACGTAGAGCGCGCCATCGCGCACGGCCACCCCATTGGGCTGATAGCGCCGACTGGTGATCAGATATTGCTCGTCTGCCACCCCATCGCCGTTGGTATCGCGCACGGCGGTGACCGTCCCAGCAGAACGCGAGCCAACGTACAGCGTTCCCTCGGGGGAATAGGCCATCGAGCGCGCATTGGGCACCCGCGCAAACAAGCTAATCTCAAAGCCCGGGGGCAGGGTGATGTTCTCAAGGTCCAGGGCGTTTTGTTGGGCGGCTTGCGGTGCCTTGGGGACCCCGTGACCGCTGGCCGCCAAGGTGCCCGCCAGCGCAAACAAGCCGCACAAGCCGATGATCATCCACTTCCGCATGGTTGCCGTTCCTCACTTCCAAACCTTGCTGTTCTGGAGCGATTGTAGCACGGCGTGACCTGGCTTTCTGGAGCCAGGGGGCAAACGTCGGATGGGCGCGGCGTAAATTTCGGGCATGTGATGCCCTCTGGAGGGCATGCTACAATGAGCGTATCCCGTTAACCAGCGAGCACAATCCATGCAAATTCACGATAACATCCTGCAAACCATCGGCAACACGCCCCTGGTCCGCTTGAACAGCGTCACGCGGGGCATTCCGGCCACGATTGCCGCCAAAGTGGAGTTTTTTAACCCCGGCAATTCGGTCAAGGACCGCATTGGCTTTCAGATCATCGAAGATGCCGAGCGCGCCGGCCAGATTCAACCCGGCGGCACCATCGTAGAGGCGACCTCCGGCAATACGGGCGTGGGTCTGGCCATTGCCGCGGCCATCAAGGGCTACAAGTGCGTTTTTGTGATGGCTGATAAGCAATCTCAGGAGAAGGTGCAGGTCCTGCGCGCTTTTGGTGCGCGGGTTATCGTCACGCCCACGGATGTGGAGCCAGACGACCCCGCAGCTACTATTCCGTGGCGCGCCGCCTGGTGGAAGAAACCCCCAATGCCTTTTTGGCCAATCAATACCACAACCCTTCTAACCCGCGCTCCCACGAGCTAACGACCGGCCCCGAAATCTGGGAGCAAACCGACGGCAAGGTCGATATTTTTGTGGCGGGGGTGGGCACCGGCGGCACCATCACCGGGGTCGCACGCTACCTCAAGAGCAAAAACCCCAACATCAAAATCGTGGGGGTGGACCCGGTTGGCTCCTTGCTCTACCACCATTTTCAGACTGGCGAGCCTGACGGGCCAGCGACGCCATACCTGATTGAAGGCATTGGCGAAGACTTTGTGCCCACCAGCTACGATAGCAGCCTGCTGGACGACATGGTACAGGTCACGGATAAGGAAGCTTACCTGATGACACGGCGCCTGGTGCGCGAGGAAGGCATCTTTGCCGGGAACTCCTGCGGGGCGGCGCTGGCCGGGGCCATCCGCTATGCCGAGCGCGAAAAACTGGGCGCCGATCAGTTGATGGTGGTGCTGTTGCCGGATTCTGGCTCGCGCTACCTAAGCAAGAACTTCAACGAGGACTGGCTGCGCGAGCATGACTTGCTGGAAGGCCCCTGGGACGGCGTGCCAGTGGCCGCCTGATGGAACGCGCCGGGCATACACAGGTGTTCACGGTCAAGTGCGAAGAAACGATTGGCCATGTCATCGAGAAGATGCGCGCTTTTGGTGTTTCGCAACTGCCCGTTACCAATAGCAAAGGCGCCTTGCTGGGCCTGGTGGAAGAAGTCAACGTGCTCAAGATGATGCTGGACGCCAACGGCACCGACATCACCAACATCGCTATTCAGGACACCAAGCTCATCAGCGCTACGCCAACGGTAACCCCCAACACCTCGCTAGAAGCGTTGATGGCGCTCTTTAACCAGCACGCGGTGGCGGTGGTGCAGGAGGGCGGGCAGATTGTGGACATCGTTACGAAAATCGACCTGATCGATTTCCTGGCGCGCCGTTAGGGGCGTTCGGGGCGCGCCAGCGAGGCCCGGTGCAGGGGAAGCTCACGCAAAAGCGGGCCCCGGTGCCGGGCGGGCTGGTTACCTTGATGCTGCCGCCAAAGGTTTCGGCCACACGCCGCACCAGTTCCAGGCCCAACCCAGAGCCTTCGCGCCCAGTGCCCACCTGGTAGAGCCGATCAAAGAGCCTGGGCAGGACTTCTGGTGGGATGCCCGGGCCGTTATCTTCCACGCAGAGGCGCGCCAGATACTCCATCGCGTCCAGTTCGGTGCGCAGCACCACCCGACCGCCGCTGGGGGTAAATTGCAGTGCGTTGGAGATCAGGTGCATGGTCATCTGGTGCAGGCTTTCTTCTTCTGCCTGGATCAGGAGGGGATAGGGCACCAGCGCGGGCTGAAGTTCCACGCCCTGTGCCTGGGCCTGCGTCTGGGCGCGTTGCAGCGCCAGTTGCATCACCATGTTCAGGTCCAGCACAGGTAGGTTAGCCAGGTTGAGTGTCTCTAGCCGGGTGAGGGTGGTGACGACCTCCAGCAGCTTGTCCAGCCGTTGAATTTGCTTTTGCAGGATGTCGAAGCGCCGTGGGCGTTTTTCGGTGTTGGTGTCGTTTTCCAGGAGGTGCGCGGTCGGTGCCGATGATGGTCAGCGGCGTGCGGAACTCGTGCGAGAGCTTGGTGATCAGGCTATTGAGGATGCTCACGCGTTGTTCTGCCAGCGCCAATTGCATCTCATGTTCCTGAACTTCGCGCAGCAGCGTGATGTCCTGCACCGCAACAGCCAATTCTGTGGCGCTAAGCGGGATCACCTGATAGCGCAGCCTCCGTCGTTGCCCATGAATTTCCAGGCCGCTTTGCTCGCCATCAATCGGGTCTGGCAGCCCCAGGCGGGTTTTCAGAAAATCTTCGGTGGAGGCACGGGCAGGCTCCGGCAGCAGGTCAACAAAGCGCTGGCCCAGGATGTTTTCCAGGGGGCGCCTCAGAAATTGCACACTGCTTTGGTTGGCTTCGGCCACAACAAAGGTGGCCGGGGTGTGGGTTGGGTCCCAGTGCAGGATCATAAACGGATCTAGATTGCCCTGGGCGGCGGCGCGGAAGCGCGCATTGCTGAGGGCCTGGGCGCTTTGGTGGGTGCGGATGAGGGACTGAGCAAAGCGAAAGACCCAATAGCTGATGATGGCGTTGAGCACAAAGAACTTGAAGCCGAAAACGGTTTCCCAATTGAGCAGGGGCGGGTAGAGGGCGAAAAAGAGCCCCACCAGCGCAATCATCGCGATCAGCAGGCGCAGCCCTGCCTGGGGTGGCAGCAAGGCCTGCCCCAGCAAAAGGGGATTAGCAGATAATAGAGCGCCCAGGCATTTGTTTCGCCTTTATCGCGGGGGGCACTGGCAAAAAGCACCACCAGCGTTAGCCCCAGCACCAGTGCCCAACTACTACGGTTTATGTGACCGCGCCACAGCCAATAGCCACTGCTTGCCAGCACCACGAAACCCAGCAGGCTGGTTTCGGGCGCGGGTTCGGTGTAGCCGCCCATCACCGTGGCCAATAGCGTGATGCCCAACAGCAGCGCAAACAACGTCCAGATGACGTTGCGGAGCAAGCATGCGCGCTGGGCTTCGCCCTCAGAAACGGTGGATCGGGCTTTGGGCATCCTCGGGTTGATTATGGCCTCTACTTTCTGCTTATACTTATAACGGATGGCTGCGGCGTGACAAAAGTTGACTTACCCTTATTATAGCTTAAAAATTCCCCCGTCTATAAAAAAATTATTAACTTTTTGTCAAGTCTTCAGTGGATTTGCTATCCGCCGCTACGGATGGCTATAATGAATGTGGAGAAGATGAGAACCCTCCTAAAGTTGATCACCTGAGGAACTGCACTCAAGAACAGCGGAGATGCCTGATGGCGAGTTTATCTAAGGAACAACTGCTGAAAATGTACTGTGATATGGTGCTGATTCGGCGGTTTGAAGAAAAATGCGCGGAACTGTACACCAAGGGCGAGATTGGTGGGTTTCTGCACCTGTACATTGGCCAGGAGGCCACCGGGGTTGGGGCTGTGCACGCCATGCGCCCAGAAGATCACCTGATCACAGCCTATCGTGACCACGGCGTGGCGCTGGCGCGCGGCCTGAGCGCTAGGGAATCGCTGGCGGAGCTGGTTGGCAAAGCCACGGGGGTTTCTGGCGGGCGGGGTGGCTCGATGCACCTGGCCAGTCGGGAGCATAACTTCTGGGGTGGCTATGGCATTGTGGGCGGGCATCTGCCGCTGGCCGCCGGGATTGCCTGCGTGCCCGCTACAAGAACGAGGAATTCGCCGTGCTGTGCCTGATGGGCGATGGTTCCACCAACATTGGTTACTTCCACGAGTCGCTGAACCTGAGCGCCGTCTGGCAATTGCCGGTCGTCTGGATGGTGGAAAACAACCAGTACGGGATGGGAACGGCGGTGGACCGGGCCAGCGGCCAGCCAGAAATCCACAAAAAAGCGGAAGCCTATGGCATGCACGACATGGGGCGCATCAACGGCATGGATCCCATCGAGATGTACGAGAAGATCAGCGAAGCTTTGGACCACGCCCGGCAGCATGGCCCGGTGTTGCTGGAGGCCATGACCTATCGGTTCCAGGGCATTCCATGGGTGACCCAGAGCGCTACCGCACCAAAGACGAGATCGCACAGTATAAAGAGGGCGATCCGATTGGCGCATTCCGCATGCACCTGAACAAGAGCAAGAAGATCAAGCTGGAAGAACTGGACGAGATCGAACGGGATGTGTTGGAAGAGATGGAAGAAGCGGAGCGCTTTGCCATGGAAAGCCCCCTGCCCAAGCCGGACAGCCTAACAGACCACATCTACGCCACTGATTTTGAAAGGAACCCCGCCTGATGGCCACGCAGACCAAAGACCGGACGCGAATCACGCTCCGCGAGGCGCTGAGCGAGGCGCTGCGCGAAGAGCTGCTGCGTGATGATAACGTGTTCATCATGGGGCAGGAAGTGGGCGTGTGGGGCGGCACCTATGCCGTCACCCGTGGCTTTTACGATGAATTTGGCGAGCGCCGGGTGCGCGATACCCCGATCTCTGAGATGGTGATTGTGGGGGCCGGGACCGGCGCAGCGATGGCCGGGCTGCGGCCTGTCTCGGAGCTGATGACCATCAACTTTGCCTTTTTGGCGCTGGATGCGATGGTGAACCATGCCGCCAAAATCCGCTATATGTTCAACGGGCAGTTCCAGGTGCCCCTGGTGATCCGCACCACGACGGGCGGCGGGCGTCAGTTGGGTGCCACGCACAGCCACAGCCCGGAATCGGTTTTTGCGCACTTCCCGGGCCTGCTGGTGGTGACCCCCGCCACGCCCTACGATGCCAAGGGCTTGCTGAAGTCCGCCATCCGTTGCGATGACCCGGTGCTCTTCGTGGAGCATTCCACGCTCTACCAGACGCGCGGCGAAGTGCCCGTGCCAGAGGACGAAGAGTTCCTCATCCCGCTGGGCACCAGCGACCGCAAGCGCCAGGGCAGTGATGTGACGCTCATCACCTATAGCCGGGGCCTTTACTGGTGCCTGGAAGCCGCCGAGCAACTGGCCAAAGAGGGCATTGAGTGCGACGTGATCGACCTGCGTTGCCTGCGCCCGCTGGACCTGAGCCTGGCGATGGAAAGCCTGCGGGTGACCAATCGCGCGGTGGTGGTGGAAGAAAGCCTGCCGCACTTTGGGGTGGCCTCGGAGGTCATCGCACAGTTGCAGGGCGCGTGCTTTGACTACCTGGACGCCCCGATTGAGCGTGTTTCGGCGGTGGACACCCCGCTGCCCTACTCGCGCGAGCTGGAACAGTCCGCGCTGCCGAGCACCGAAAAGGTGGTGGCAGCCGTGAAGAAAGTGCTTTAACCATGGCGGAAATCCTGACCATGCCCAAATTGGGCTTTGACATGCAAGAAGGCACGCTCGCCAATTGGGTCAAAAAGGTGGGCGACACCGTGAACAGCGGTGAGGTGATCGTGGAGGTGGAGACCGATAAAGCGACGGTTGAGGTCGAAGCCTTCCAGAGCGGCACGCTGCTCAAATTGCTGGTGGAACCGGGCGATATTGTGCAAGTGGGTGCGCCAATTGCCGTCATCGGGGCGGCGGGCGAGGACGTGGGCAACTTCGAAGGCAGCGCCAAGAGTGGTAATGGGGCCAGCGCAGCCCCCGCCGCCGCAGCGCCCGCGCCCAGTAATGGGAACACCCCCA
>JAAUUD010000049.1 GCA_012031655.1 Anaerolineae bacterium
CCTCCTGCGCTGCCAACCGTTCCCGAAAGGCGCGGATGAAGTCCTCCGCCGGGCCGTAGTGGTCGGCCAGGTCCCAGGTGGTGAAGCCTGCTGCGTGGTAGGCCAGCATCTCCTGGATGGCAACCCCAGGTTGAATGCGGCCATGTGCCCCGGAAACCTGCCACAGACCGTTCAGCAAGCGGCACAAGACGACTTCTGGCGTCAGAGAGTAGGCAGCATTGGGAGGCAGCATCAGCGCAGTTCCTTACACATAGGGCGGCCAGGCAGGCACGCATGGTGGTTCTTTTAGGAAAATAGCACCGAAAGCGTCAGATTGCAGGCTCCTTAGCGGATGCTCATCTCCACGAAGCGGCGCTTTGCAGCCCTTCCCGAATCCTCTATACTCACATTAACGTATACCTCGCCGGAAGCCTCGACCGTGGATTACAAAGATTACTATCGCATCCTGGGTGTGGAACGAGCCGCAACAGATCAGGAAATTCGGCGCGCCTTTCGGCAGTTGGCGCGCGAGTTTCACCCGGATGTAAACCCCGGCGCGACCGCCGAGGAGCGTTTCAAAGAGATCAACGAAGCCTACACCGTGCTTTCGGATGCGGACAAGCGCAAACGCTACGACCAACTCAACCGCAGCTACCGCGATTGGCAGGGCACACGCCGCTCAGAATTTGACTGGGCACGCTGGACCCAGCAAGCCCAGCAACAACGCCCACCTGCCACGCAGGAGGCGGAAAGCAACGGCGTCTTTTCAGAGTTTTTTAATGCGGTCTTTGGCGATAGTGGACGGCGTAACCGCACCACGAACTCCGCTCCGCCTAAACCCCCCATCCGCGGCCAGGATGTGGAAACTACATTGACTATCTCGCTGGAAGAAGCCTGCCACGGCACCACGCAAACGCTGGGGCGCGGCAGCCGCACCTTTACCGCACACATTCCGCCAGGGGTGCAAACCGGCACCCGGATCCGCTTTGCGGCGCAGGGCGAAAGCGGCTTTGCAGGCGGCGAACCCGGCGACCTGTTCGTTACCCTGACCGTGGGCGAGCACCCGGTTTTTGAGCGGCGTGGCGATGACCTGGTGGTGGAGGTCGATGTGCCGGTGGTCACGGCGGCCCTGGGGGGTGATGTGCGCCTACCCACGCTGGAAGGGGATATTCGCCTGAAGATCCCGCCGGAAACCCAATCTGGCCAGATGATCCGCCTGCGTGGGCGTGGGATGCCGCAGCTTCGCAACCCGGAAGTGCGCGGCGATCTCTACGCCCGGGTGATGCTTAAGTTACCTGCCCGACTCACTGAAGAAGAGGTAGACCTGTTCCAGCAGTTGGCGGAATTGCGTCCTGAAGACAGCGAGGGGTGATCAACCATGCGACGTTTTGTGCTGCTCATCATTCTGGGGCTGCTTAGCCTGATCTTGATCGCTTGCCAGGGCGATGACAACGGGGGAGATAGCCCCAACACCGCTGTTCCCAGCGGTCACCAGGCCGCTGCTTCGGCAGATACCCGTCCGCAGGACCTGCTGATTGCCCAGGTTGCCACGCCTACCCTGGTGCCGCAGACGGTCATCGACCAACTGCGCGCCGAAGACCAGGTGCTGATTAACCTCTATCAGCGTGTCAATCCATCGGTGGTTAACATCGAGGTCATCCAGCGCAGCGGCAACATTCGCAATCTTTCGGCGAGTGGGTCTGGCTTCATCTATGATAACCAGGGGCATATCGTGACCAACGCCCACGTGGTGCAAAGCGCCACAGAAATCAGCGTCACCTTTTCGGATGGCTATGTGGCTTCGGCAGAGGTCGTTGGGCTGGACGAGTATTCCGACCTGGCGGTAATCCGCATCGAAACAGACCCAGCGCGCTTGTTGCCAGTTGAGCTAGGCGATAGCAATCAATTGCTGGTGGGGCAGGGTGTGGTGGCGATTGGCAACCCTTTTGGGCTGGCTAGCAGCATGACGCGCGGCATTATCAGCGCGCTGGGGCGGGCTTTGCCTTCCGCCACACTCATCGACCAGACCAACTTCCGCATCAGCAACCCTTCGGTCATCCAGGTGGATGCAGCCATCAACCCGGGTAATTCCGGCGGTCCGCTGCTGAACTACGCAGGGCAGGTTATCGGCGTAAATAGCGCCATCCGCACCGAAAGCGGTTTTTTTGAAGGCGTGGCTTTTGCCGTGCCTGTGAACACGCTTAAGCGCGTGGTGCCGCAACTGATCGAGAACGGCTTTGCGGCCTATTCCTGGTTGGGTGTTTATACCCTGCCGGATGAGCTGACCGTGGCCGCGCTGGCGGAGCCGCTGAACCTGCCTGTTAGCTATGGCGTGCTGATTGATGGATTCCCGCCTAATTCACCGGCGGAGGCAGCTGGTTTGCGTGGGGGCAACCGCAGCGTGACCTTTCGTGGCCAGGAAGTGACCCTGGGCGGCGATATTATCGTGGCCATCAATGGCGTATTCGTGCGCGATCTGGATGATCTACTGGCCTACCTGGTCGAGAACACGGCCCCCGATGATCGCGTAACACTTACCGTGGTGCGCGATGAAGAAACGCTTGATATCCCGGTAGACTTAGGCGTGCGCCCTTAAGCACGGTAAGGACGTGGCATGAACGCAGCGGCTATCCTGGCCCGGGGCGGCAGTTTGCTGCCACGCCTGGCCATTAACCCGGACCTGGCGCGCCAGATGATCGTCGGTTTCATCCGCGATGCCATCCATAAAGCCGGGTCTACCCGCGCCGTAATTGGGCTTGAGCGGCGGGATTGACTCTGCACTGGTGGCTTACCTGAGTGCCGAAGCCTTGGGCGCGGCCCAGGTAAAGGCCCTGCGGATGCCCTATCGCACCTCGAATCCCGATAGCCTGAGCGACGCCCAACAGGTAATTGATGCGTTGGGCATCGCCACCGAAACCGTTGAAATTACCGAAATGGCGGAACCCCTATTTAAGCGCTACCCCGAGATGAACGCCCAACGGCGCGGCAACATCATGGCCCGCCTGCGGATGATCGTCCTGTACGATCAATCAGTGGAGTTTGGCGGCCTGGTCGTGGGCACCAGCAATAAAACGGAAATGCTGCTGGGCTACAGCACCATCTACGGGGATAGTGCGGCGGCTCTCCAACCGATTGCCGACCTCTACAAATATCAGATTCGGCAGCTTTCTCTGGCTATGGGCGTGCCGCGCAGCATTCTGGATAAACCCCCTTCCGCTGACCTGTGGGAAGGCCAGACCGACGAGGGCGAACTGGGCTTCACCTATGATCAGGTAGATCAACTGCTTTATTTGCTGGTGGATGAACGCTACCGCCCCGAAGAATGCATCGAGGCAGGCTTTGACGCCGCCTTTGTTCAACGCGTCTGGCGGCAGGTCCGCTTGAACCACTACAAGCGCACCATGCCCAACATCCCCAAGCTCAGTGCGCGCACGCTGGGGCACGACTTCCTCTACCTGCGTGACTGGACAGGTTAAGCAAGTGCTATTCGGCCCCTTACCTTAGGGAGCCAGCGCTCTTTGACGCCAGAAACACTTGCGCTACAATGAGCGCAGTGTTTACTCATCTGGTGTTAATGTTGTTATGGCAAGAGATCGACGACTTTCCCAGGCAGCCCGGCACGCCCGCAGCGGCATCCGCGCGGTGGTTGGGTTGGGTGCCCTGGGTGGTGTTCTGCTGGTGGCGCAGGCCTATCTACTGAGCCGGGTCATTGACGATGTTTTCCTGGGGGGGCAGACCCTCAACGGCGTAGTGGGCCTGTTGGCTGTGTTGCTGGGCGTGGCTGTGTTGCGCGCAGGCGCGGTCTGGGGGGCGGAGGTGGCCGCACGGCGCGTGGCTGGTCAAATGAAGCAGCACCTCCGCACGCAACTTTTGGCCCACCTTTTTGCACTAGGGCCAGCGTACACCCGGCGCGAACGCAGTGGTGAACTCACCAACACCCTTACCAACGGCATCGAAGCCCTGGATGCTTACTTTAGCGAATATCTGCCGCAGATTACGCTGGCGGCGGCCCTTCCGTTGATCATCCTGGGGGTGATTTTTCCGCTGGACCTGATCTCCGGGGCGGTGCTGCTGTTCACCATGCCGTTTATCCCTATGATGATGATCCTCATTGGCCTCTGGGCAGAAAGCCGTAATGTGCGCCAATTTGAGGCCCTCAGCCAGATGAGCGCGCATTTTCTGGATGTGCTGCAAGGCTTGACGACCCTCAAAAGCTTTGGCCGCAGCCAGGCTCAGATCAAAACCATCGGCAAGATCAGCGATGAATTCCGCAAGGTGACCCTGGATGTGTTGCGGGTGGCTTTCCTGTCTGCCTTTTTTCTGGAGTTTATTGCCACGCTGAGCGTTGCCATCATCGCTGTGGAAGTGGGGTTGCGCCTGTTGCATGGGCATCTCCCCTTTCAAGAAGCCTTGTTTATCCTAATCCTGGCGCCGGAGTTTTACCTGCCGCTGCGTAGCCTGGGCGCTAAGTACCACGCTGGGGCCGCCGGACGCGCGGCTGCTACCCGCATCTTCGACATTCTGGAGACCCCGCTGCCCGTGCAGGCGACAACCGTCGCCCCGCCGCTTCCTTCCGACCTGCGCGTGCGGGTCCAGTTCGATGCCGTGAGCTTCCACTACCCGGATAGCGAGACCAACGCAGTGCAGGCGGTTTCCTTCACTTTGCAGCCTGGCCAGACTACCGCCCTGGTCGGTGCCAGCGGTGCAGGCAAAAGCACGCTGGCCTTTTTGCTGATGCGCTTTCTGGAGCCTACCGGAGGCCGCATCACGGTGGATGGCCATCCACTGACCAACTTTGACCCGGACGACTGGCGCCAGAAGATCGCCTGGGTGCCGCAGGCGCCCTATCTGTTCGCGGCCAGCATTGCAGAAAACATCCGCCTGGGCAACCCCGAAGCCACGTTGGATGAGGTCATCTGGGCAGCGGAGCAGGCCAACCTGCATAGCACGGTCACGACGCTGCCAGAAGGCTACAGCACCCGCATTGGGGAGCGCGGCGCACGCTTGAGCGGGGGCCAGGCCCAGCGCCTGGCCATTGCGCGGGCTTTCTTGCGCGATGCGCCCCTGCTCATTTTGGATGAAGCCACCTCCAACCTGGACCCGGCCAACGAAGAACACATCCGGCAGGCGCTCGCACGCCTGGCCCAACACCGCACCGTGCTGATCATCGCCCACCGCCTGAGCACCGTGCACCAGGCGGACCAGATTCTGTTGCTGGATGGGGGGCGCGTGCTGGAGCGCGGCACCCATCAGGAATTATTGGCCCAGGGCGGCAGCTATCGGCGCCTGGTGCATGCCTTTGGAGGAGCCCGATGAATACCTTACATCGCTTATTGGCCCTGGCACTTCCATTCTGGCACTGGATGACGGCGGCGGTGCTGCTCAGTTTTGCGACCATTTTTGCCAGCGTGGGCCTGATGGGCCTTTCTGCCTGGATTATTGCGCGGGCTGCGCTACAACCGAGCATCGCTGTGCTGGGTATCGCGATTGCGGGGGTCCGCTTCTTTGGGGTCTCGCGCGGGGTGTTTCGCTATCTGGAGCGCTACGTCTCGCACCAGGTGACCTTCCGCTTGCTTTCGCGCCTGCGTGTCTGGTTCTATGAGCGCCTGGAGCCGCTCGCCCCGGCCCGCCTAACCCACTTCCGCAGCGGGGATTTGCTGGCGCGGGTGATCTCAGATATCGAAACGTTGGAGCATTTCTACGTGCGCGTGGTCGGCCCGCCCTTGGTTGCCCTGGTGACCGGGCTCATCGTGCTGGGCATCATGGCCGCTTTTTTTGACCCACTCCTGGCCCCGGCGTTGTTGGTGTTCTTCCTGCTTTCGGCGCTGGGCGTGCCTTTTTTAACCTGGCGCCTGGCCCAGGCCCCAGACCGCGATATCGTGGCTGCACGCGGGGAACTCAATGCCGGCTTGCTGGATAGCGTGCAGGGTTTGAGCGATCTGGCGGCCTATGGCCAGACCGGGCAACACTACGCCCAGAATAGCGCGCTGAGCCAGCGCCTGATCGACCAGCAAGCCCGCCTGGCCTGGATCAGTGGCCTGCAAAGCGCGCTGAATCTCTTGCTGATCCTGGGGGCGGTGGTGGCCTTGCTGGTGCTGGCCATCCCGCGCGTGGATCCGCTCTATCTGGCACCGATTGCCTTGCTGACGATGGCAGCTTTTGAAGCCTTCCTCCCGCTGACCATCGCTGCGCAACACCTGGGTAGCACGCATGCCGCCGCCGAGCGCCTTTTTGAAATTGTGGATGCCGAGCCAACCGTGCGCGATCCCGAACAGCCATCGCCGCGCCCGGCACGCTGCGAACTGAAGATCGAAGGTCTGCACTTTGCCTATAGTGCGGAGGCGGCGCCAGCCTTGCAAGATTTTCACCTGCATCTGCCAGAAGGGGGACGCGTGGCCATCGTGGGCGCCAGTGGCGCAGGCAAGTCCACGCTCGTGAACCTCTTGCAACGCTTCTGGGATTATGAACAGGGCAGCATTCAGTTGGGTGGGCACGAGCTGCGGACCTTCCATGGAGAAGACCTGCGCGCCCTGATGGGTGTGGTCACGCAACGCACCCACCTCTTCAACGCCACCATTGAAGAAAACCTGCGCCTGGCCCGCCCCGGTGCCACCCAGGCAGAAATCGTCGCCGCCGCCCAACAGGCTCAGATTCACGAGTTCATCCTGAGCTTACCTGAGGGCTATGGCACCTGGGTGGGCGAGCAAGGCACGCGCCTGAGCGGTGGCGAACGCCAGCGCCTGGCCATCGCCCGCGCCTTGCTCAAAGATGCGCCTTTGCTCATCCTGGATGAAGCCACCGCCAACCTGGATGCGGTCACCGAGCGCGAGGTGATGGGCGCCATCCTGCCGCTGACGCAAACCCGCACCACGTTGATGATCACCCATCGCCTGGTGGGTCTGGAAGGCATGGACGAGATCATTGTGCTGCAAGAAGGGTGCATTGTGGAACGCGGCACCCATGCCGAATTGCTGGCGCGCCAGGGGGCCTATTGGCAAATGCTCCAGATCCAGAACCAGTTGCTCGAACCCGAGGTGGTCAACGACATTACATATTTCCATCTGACAACTGACATCCCTCACTAACCGTAACACCCCGGCTAACTTAGGATTAGAGGCATCGCGTTGTCGCTATCTTTGAGTTGCTTGAGGAGATGTTATCGGATGGAAGCGCTGGACCTGGCACGGTTGCAATTTGCAGCCACCTCAACATACCACTTCTTTTTTGTGCCGTTGACCATTGGGTTGTCCATCCTGGTGGCGCTGATGGAAACGGCTTACGTGCGCACCGGGGACGAGGTCTACAAGCAAATGACCAAGTTCTGGGGCAAGCTCTTTTTAATTAACTTTGCGATGGGCGTCGTCACGGGGATCGTGATGGAGTTCCAGTTTGGCATGAACTGGAGCGAATATTCGCGCTTTGTGGGCGATGTTTTTGGCGCCCCACTGGCCATCGAAGCCCTGACCGCTTTCTTCCTGGAATCGACTTTCCTGGGGGTGTGGATTTTCGGCTGGGACCGCCTGCCAAAGCTGGTGCACGCCGCCACCATCTGGCTCGTGGCGATTGGCTCCACCATGTCTGCTTTGTGGATCCTCATCGCCAATAGCTGGATGCAGCAACCCGTTGGCTACGTGATCCGCGATGGCCGCGCCGAGATGAACGACTTCTTTGCGGTGATGACCAACCCCAATGTGTTTGTGCAGTTCCCGCATGTGATTGCGGCGGCCATGTGCACGGCAGCCTTTTTTTGTGATGGGCATCAGCGCTTATCATCTGCTTAAGCAGCACCCCGGTGCCACGGGCCTCATGTTCCGGCGCTCTTTCTCGCTGGGTATGGTCTACGGCTTCATTGGCGTCTTTCTGGTGATCCTGGTGGGTCATGACCAGGCGCAGCACATGGTCGAAACCCAGCCCATGAAGATGGCTGCGGCAGAAGCGCTCTGGAACACCGAAGACCCAGCGGCTTTCTCTGTATTTACCGTAGGGGACGAGAAAAACCGCGAAGATGTGTTTGCCATCCGCCTGCCCGCTTTGCTGAGCGTGCTGGCCTACAACACCACGGATGCCGAGGTCAAAGGGATCAACGAGCTGCAAGCCGAGTACCAGCAGATTTACGGCCCGGGGGACTACGTGCCGCCGGTTGCCATCACCTATTGGAGCTTCCGCATCATGGTTGGTGCAGGCTTCCTGATGCTGGCGATTACCCTGGTGGGGCTCTTCCTGATGTTTGAGGGGACTTTTGCCCGGCGCAAGCGCTTTTTGCAGGCGCTCATTCCCGCCATGGCCTTGCCCTACATTGCGAATTCTGCTGGCTGGACCATGACTGAAATGGGCCGCCAACCCTGGATCGTGTTTGGCTTGCAACGAACCGAGGATGCCATCTCGCCCAATGTATCGGCCTCATCCATTGCGCTCTCCCTGGCTGTGTTTGTGGCGGTTTACACCGTCCTGATCGCGGCGGACGTGTTTTTGCTGAGCAAGTATGCGCGCATTGCCCCGCAGTTTGAAGGCCCAGACGCCGATGCGCCACCCGCGCCCCCGCAGCGTACCGCGCCCGACTCGCCGGTCCTCCAGAACGCTTTTTCTGGCGACTAGCCCTGACTGAATGAGACTGACTACGGAGATATCATCATGGACCTGGATCTAAATTCACTCTGGTTTACGCTGATCGCGGTGCTGTTCATGGGCTTCTTTCTGCTGGAAGGCTTCGACTATGGTGTGGGGATGTGGTTGCCCTTCCTGGGGAAGTCGGACCGTGAACGCCGGGAAATCATCAACACCATTGGCCCCATCTGGGATGCCAACGAAGTCTGGCTGATCACCGCTGGCGGCGCGATCTTTGCTGCCTTTCCGCACTGGTACGCAACGATGTTCAGCGGCTTTTACCTGGCTTTGCTGGTCATCCTGGTGGCGCTCATCCTGCGCGGTGTGGCGTTCGAGTTCCGCAGCAAGGTCGAGGACCCGCGCTGGCGGGCCTGGTGGGACCGCGCCATCTTCTTTGGGAGCGCCGTGCCAGCCTTGCTGTGGGGGGTGGCGATTGCCAACCTCATCCGTGGCGTGCCGATTGATGCCGACATGCACTTCACGGGCAACTTCTTCGACCTGCTCAGCCCCTATACCCTGGCGGGTGGCGCCGCTTCGCTGACGCTCTTTCTGCTGCATGGGGCTATCTTCCTGAACCTGAAGACCACGGGCGCCGTGATGGAACGCGCGCACCAGGCGGCGCGGGCGGTCTGGCTGCCCACCGTGATCGCGGTTGTGGCGTTCGTGGCGCTAAGCTACGTAGACACGGATATGTTTGACCGCCTGGGCGTGAACCCGGGCGTCTCGGCCTTTGGTGCAGCGGTGGCTTTGCTGGCCTCTGGGTGGTTGCTGCGCGAGCGCCAGAACGGTTGGGCCTTTGTGATGACTGGCCTGACCATTCTGCTGACGGTCATCACCGTCTTCCGTGGCCTCTACCCGCGCGTGATGGTGTCCTCGACCGACGATGCCTACAGCCTGACGATCTATAACGCTTCCTCCAGCGATTACACGCTGCAAGTGATGACCGTCGTCGCCCTGACGGTGCTGCCGGTGGTCCTTATTTACTTCGGCTGGACGTACTGGGTCTTCCGGCGCCGCATCGTGAGCGAGCAGGAACTCGAATACTAGGCTTCCATCCGCAAAAACGCGGGTAAGGTTGGCTGACCCCGCTCACAGGAGCGGGGTTTTTGTTTGTCTCAGGGCGCTGGGTGCAGCGGCAGAATGTGATCGGCAGGTTTGCCGCGAAGGTGCTTGGGCACCACGGGCGGGCATTCCCAGTCCGGTTCGGCGGTGGTGGCGCGCGTCTGGGCGAACTTGGGCAGGATGCCACAGGCAAAGCACTGGTTGCGGCAATCCTCGCGGGTGTCGCCACGCTGCGACCACAGCCAGTCCTCCAGCAGAAACTTTTTCTTCACAGCGGCGTCAATGTGGTCCCAGGGAAAGACTTCTTCCAGCGCGCGCGGGCGGTGGGTGTAAAATTCGGGGTCCAGCCCGGCAGCCGCAAAGCCTGCCAGCCAGGCATGTTGCCGATAGTGCCCCTGCCAGGCATCAAACTTGGCGCCCTGGCGCCAGGCGTGTTCAATCACCAGGCTCAGGCGCCGATCCCCGCGCGAAAGCCAGCCTTCCAGCAAGCTTTCGTGCGGGTCGTTCCAGCGCAGTTGCAGCCCGCTGCCGCGCACTTCCTGGCGCAGCAGCGCCAGTTTTGCCTGAATCTGGTCCAGCCGATCCATGGGGGACCACTGAAACGGGGTGTGCGGCTTGGGGATGAAGGTGCTCACCCCCACGTTAACCTTGGCCTTGTTGTTGTGGAAGCGCCGCCCCTCGCGCAGCACGGCTTTGGAGAGGTCGATGATGGCCTGCACGTCTACCAGCGTTTCGGAGGGGTGGCCGATCATGAAATAGAGCTTGATGGTGTTCCAGCCGCGCTGGAAGATTTCGCGCGCGGTGCTCAGCAGTTGCTCGTCCGAAACATACTTGTTGATGAGCGTGCGCATTTTCTCGGTGGCGGCTTCTGGCGCCAGCGTGAAGCCGTTGCGGCGCGTATCGCCCAGCGCGTCCATCAGGTTAGCGCTCATCGTTTCGATGCGCAGGCTGGGCAGGCTCATGCTCAGGCCACGGTCCTGGAAGCGCTCCTGAACGGTCTCGACCAGCGCCTGCACATCGCGGTAATCTGAGGAGGAGAGCTCATCAGGCCAATTTCTTCGTAGCCAGTCGCGCGGATGATGTCTTCAATGGCGCGGATGACCTCCGCCACAGAACGCTGCCGCACTGGCCGGGTGACCATCCCGGCATGGCAGAAGCGGCAACCCCGCGTGCAACCCCGCATGATCTCAATCGGGGCGCGGTTGTGCACGGTGTCTACATTCGGCACGATAAACCGCGTGAAGGGCGGCGGCAGCACCGGCACAATCCGCTTGAGCACCGTCTTGGGCAGGCTGGCTTCGATAGGTTCGGTGCCCAGCAGGTGCCCATCAACGCTGTAAACAGGTTGGTAAAGGCGCGGCACATAAACCCCTTGCAGGCGTGCCAGCGCGCGCAATTGAACCTCCCGGCCTTGCCGGCGGGTGGCCTGGAGCGCGCGCGCAATCTCCACAATCACCTCTTCACCTTCGCCAATCACAAAGGCGTCTATAAAGTCCGCCATGGGTTCTGGGTTATAGGTGGAGTGCCCCCCAGCAATCACAATCGGGTAGCGGGCATCCCGTTCCCTGGCGCGTAATGGCATCCCGGCCAGGTCCAGCAGATTGAGCACATTGGTGTAGAGCTGTTCGTAGGGGAGGCTGATGGCAAACAGGTCAAAGTCCGTGATGGGATGATAGCTATCCAGGCTATAGAGGGGGATACCTGCCCCCCGCATGGCTGCTTCCATATCCAGCCAGGGGCAATAAACACGCTCGCAAAGCAGGTCCGGCTCGCGGTTGAGCTGGTCCATCAAGATCATGGTGCCCAGGTTGGACATCCCCAGGTCATAAATATCCGGGAAGGCCATCACGGCGCGGAAGTCGGCGGCCTCCCACGGCTTGGCGCAGCTATTATACTCCCCGCCGACGTAGCGCCCTGGTTTTTCAATCCCTGGCAAGAGGCGCTCCAGGGCCGTTTGGATGTCGTGTGGCGTCATGTGGCATTCCCCCATGTGGTCGTTGATGCTGGCTTCAGTGTAACGCGGAAGGGGCTGTCCTTCTAGCCCGCAAAACTGGATTCTTGCTCGACAAGCAGCGGGTTCTTCCCCATAATGCCAGGGTCACATGCCCGCTTTATCGGCGCCTGGAGGTGCTCTATGGTTCAAATTGCCTTGCGTTACGGGCTGATCTTGCGTTCCCTGGATGAAGGCATTGCTGGCGACCGTGCCACCCTGCCAGATTTTTATCTGGATGTTTTCTCTACGGAGTATGGAGAAGAAGAAAAAGTGCTGCATCCCTGGACGCGTGACCTCCTGGAGCGCCATCCAGCCATGCAACCGGCAGATTTTTTCGTGGTGGTGGACCCGGCGCAGGGCGAGCGCATTGTTTCTGCCCTGTTGTTGATCCCGCAAAGCTGGCGCTACGAAACCCTGGACATCCCGACCGGGCGCGTGGAACTGGTGGCCACGCACCGCGACTATCGGCGGCGCGGACTGGTGCGGGCGCTTTTTGAGGCGGTGCATGCCCGCAGCGCAACGCTGGGGCACCAGTTGCAGGCTATCACAGGCATCTCGCATTACTATCGGCAGTTTGGTTACGCGATGAGCGTGCCGCTGGGGGCTGGTGCAAGTGTGCCTTTCGAGGCGGTTGCGCCTCGCAAGCCCGACCAGCCTGCTCAGTTCACCCTGCGCCAGGCCACCCTGGACGACCTGCCAGCCCTGCAAGCATTTTATGCGCATTACGCCGCGCAGTGCCGCCTGAGTGTGCGCCGCGATGACGACTACTGGCGCTACATCCTGGGCGGGCGCACGCTGGAGACACCCCCCGCCGCGCACTATCTGCTGATTGTGGATGCAGAGGGGCAAGCAGTGGGCTATGTGGCCGTGAACCATCTGCTTTTTGATAGCCGCCGCCTGAGTTGCCACGAATATTGCGTGGGGGAACGGGCTTCGTATCTGGCCACGTTTGATGATGTGGTGCGTGGCCTGGCAGACTTTGCCCACGACCATCAACCGGAGGCGCAGCGGCCCTATTACGTCGCTTTTGATGGCGGCGTACACCCCACCGTGAAGCTGCTCTGCCGCAAAACCGCAACTGGGCGCGTCTTGCCAACTTATGCGTGGTATTTGCGCCTGGCAGACCTGCCCAATTTTATGCTGGCCCTTAAGCCTATTCTAGAGGCGCGCCTGGCCAACTCCGGGGCGCGGGGGTTTACTGGCACGCTGGGCCTGGATTTTCATGACAAAAGCGGCGGTTTGTGGCTACGCTTCGCAGGCGGCGCGCTGGAGGAGGCCGGACCCATGCCCGCTGGCTATCAGCGAGATGGCTCCTTCCCCTGGCAAATGTTCCTGAACCTGGTATTTGGCCACCGTAGCCTGGAGGACATGCAACATGTGCTGCCGGACCTCTTTGCCAATGGGCGGGCGCATGCCGTTTTGCAGGCCCTCTTCCCGATTGAGGAACGCCCAGCCTGGGTTATGGGCGTGTGGTGATCGCTGGTCTCGTGGGCTGGTCATAGCCCCGCGCCCTGAGTAGAATGGCAGCATGAAAAACATCCGCTTGCTACTGCTCACGCTGGGGTTGGGGGCACTGCTGTTGGCTTGCGAACCTCTGGCCCCGCAAACCGCTCAACAGGTGATTGTTGTCACCAACACGCCCACCTTTGCGCTGCTACCCAGCAGCACAGCGCTCCTGGTGAACAACATCCCGTCACCCACGCCACAACCCAGCCTGGCGCCCTCGGCCACGGTGATTGCCACCCCGACCCTGCCGCCCTGCACGCAGGAGAACGGGCGCTTGTTTGAGAGCGCCTTCAATAGCGCGATTACGGATGGGCTGGTGCCCTATAACCTCTATCTGCCACCGTGCTTTTTTGAGTCTGGGCGGCGCTTTCCGTTGCTCATCCTGCTGCATGGCTCCGGCTATATCTATCGGCAATGGGGGGAACTGGGCCTGGCTGCCGAAATGGACGCCGGCCTGGCAGAAGAGCGCTATGCCCCCATGGTCATTGCCATGCCAGAAGGCGGTCTTTTGCAGGAGAACAACACCTTCGAGCCTGGCGCCTCGCTTGAAGACCTCATTTTGAGCGAACTGGTGCCCCATCTGGAGGAGCGCCTGTGTTTGCAAGCTGGCCAGCGCGCCATTGGCGGCATTTCGCGCGGCGGTTTCTGGGCGTTTAGTATGGCGCTCCGCAACCCGGACCAGTTCGTGAGCGTGGGCGGGCACAGCCCTTTCTTTGTGCCAGATAACGCACCGACCTCACACAACCCCCTGGCGCTGGCTGCTTTTGCCGAAGGGTTAGAGGGGGTGGGGATGTACCTGGACAATGCTCAGAATGATCTGGGCGGCGCCAACAACCTCCTGATTGCTGCGACCTTACAGGAGCGCGGTTTGCAGGTGGAGCATGTAATCCACCCTACTGGCGACCACAGCAACGATTACTGGAGCGAGCACGTCCCCGATTATCTGAGCTTTTACAGTGCCCCCTGGGCCAGGCGCCTGGAGGACCTGCCAACATGCCAATCCTGAAAGCGAGCCGGATGCTGGGGGCCCTGGGGCTTTTGCTGAGCGCCTTGCCGCTGGCATCTCGCGCGCAGGAGGCTCCAACCGCCCAACCGCTCCCCCTCCCCCTGGAAGGCTTTGCGGTGGCGCTGTTGCAACCCTATAGCGCTGACCTCTGGGAAATTGAAGGCCAGGCCGGGCAACGCCTCCATTTGAGCGTGGAGCGCTATCCGCCGGACCCAAACACACAACTTGACCCCTGGCTAGAGGTGCTGGCCCCGGATGGTAGACTGCTAGCCAGCGACGAAGACAGCGGCCCCGGCCCAGAGGCGCTGCTTTTGCAACTCACGTTGCCCCAAGATGGGCGCTACACTCTGCGCGTGAGCAACGCCCAAGCGCCCTGGAACGGCGGCAACTACCTGCTTACGGTGGCAGAGGATGCCCTGCCCCCGGATTGCCAATCGCCTTACGGCACCTGGGTTATGGGAGAATGGCAGAGCGCGGTGGTGCGTGGCAGCGTGCCCTATCGCGTTTTTTTTGCCCCCCTGCCACGAGATCAACGCCCGGCGCTATCCCTACATCCTGCTGATGCATGGTTCGGTGCAGAGCGATACTCATTGGGATAACCTGGGCCTGGATGAAGCCCTGGCGCGCGGCGTGGCACTGGGCAGGTTGCCGCCGCTGGCGTTGGTGCTGCCTTTTGGTGGATCGC
Source organism: Anaerolineae bacterium (assembly GCA_012031655.1). Classification (GTDB taxonomy): domain Bacteria; phylum Chloroflexota; class Anaerolineae; order Aggregatilineales; family J027; genus JAAUUD01. The sequence continues at coordinate 14,836 of JAAUUD010000049.1, forward strand.
TGGCCAACCTCAACACCTTTGGGCCGAGCGCCTCCTGGGGGGCGGTGGTGCTGGACGAGCTTGTGCCGCACCTGGAAGCCACATATTGCCTGACCCAGGGCGAGCGCGAACAGCGCGCCATTGGCGGTATTTCGCGCGGGGGGTTCTGGGCCTTTGTGATTGCCCTGCGCCACCCGGAAGTCTTTGGTGCGGTGGGCGGGCATAGCGCCTTTTTTGACCTGTTCCATGCGCCGCCAACCCATAACCCGCTGGACCTGGCGCTGGCCACGCCGCCCGACCCGCCCTTGCGCATCTGGCTGGACCGGGGGCGCAACGATCACGCCCAGGTGAACCTGGACCTGATGAGCGAACGCCTGACCAGCAATGGGATTGACCATATTTATGCGCGTCACCCGGTTGGGCAGCACAACGACCTGTATTGGGCTGCCTATCTGGAAGATTACCTGCGCTTCTATAGCGCACCCTGGACCGCAAACGTGACTGAACTGCCTGCGTGTGAATTGGCCGAGGTGGATGGAGAATGAGAATACGCGGGTGGAACTGGTTGGTCGGTGGCTGGTTGATCCTGAGCGCCTGCGGGCCAGCAACTTCGGATCCATCAACGCCCGTTGCCACGCCGCCACCCACGGCGGTTCCACAGCAAGCGCTGGCGCAATTGCCCATCCTGGCGACCATCGCCCCGGGCGACTCCTGGGAAGGCAGCCTGACCCCCCAGGAAAACACCGGGCTTGTTGCGCTGGATGCTGAAGCTGGCGATCGCTTCATTGTGCAGGTGATGCGTCTGGATGGGGAAGGCAGCCTGGCCGCAACGCTGCTCAATGCCGAAGGGCAAGCCCTGGCTCGGCTCAACACGGGGTCGGGTAGCATTGCCCTGAGCGGCGAGCAAACCGTGGTAGCACCAGGCTATGCGCTATTGCTGGAAGGTCCGGGTAGCGGCGCGCTGGACTATCTGGTAATCCTGGTCAATACAGCGCCAACGGCCACGCCCAGCCTTGTCCCAAGCCCAACTGCCAGCCCCACGTCCACCGAGTCCCCGGCGCCAACGCTCACCCACACACCCAGCCCAACCGTGCCCTTGCCCACGCGGGCCCCCACGCTAACGCCCGCTCCATCTGGGGGCGCATCGAGACCAACCGCTCACAGGTCAGCGCCATCACCACGCCCGGCGAAATCCATCGCTATACAATTGTGGGTAACGCAGGCGAAACGCTGGCTATTCTGGCCAACCCGGACC
>JAAUUD010000050.1 GCA_012031655.1 Anaerolineae bacterium
GCCCGCGCAGGCTCCCGCTTATCCACCTCCACCCTACGCGCCGCAACCCCCCCGGTTACTACCAGCAACCTCAGGCGCCAGCCTACCCGGATCAACCGTCTGGGCCTTCTTCCCCCTACGCCCCTTCTGGTTACGTGGAAGAAGAACGCGGCGGGGGCATCACACGCTGGGTGTTGCTGGGGTGTGGGTGCTTTATCGTGCTGTGTGTGATCGGGGCTGTGATCGCGCTGATCGTGATTGACCAGACCTGCGCCTGGGAACAGGAACCGCTGGCCACCGTGCTGGATATCCTGGGGCTGGAAGCCAACCAGAGCTTCCAGGCCTGTCAGTAGCGGTAGCGCTTCTCACCGAGGAGAATTGAAAAGACCCGGTCTGCCCGGGTCTTTTGGTTTTCGTGGGTTGCGAGGGACCCTGTTGAGGGTTATTCGCGGTTGCCGAAGACCAGCATGGCGTAGTATGCAAAGTTCAGGAGCGCCACCGTCATCGCCGCCAGGTAGGTCAGCGCCGCCCCGGTGAGGACTGCCTGCGCCCCGCGCCGATCTTCCACGGTGCGGAGCAACCCTGCACTATCCAACATGCGCATGGCGCGGCGGCTGGCGTCAATCTCAACTGGCAGGGTCAGCACCGAGAACAACACGCCCGCGCCAAAGAGCAGCAGCCCCAGCAAGGAAAAGGCGAAGATGTTCAGGAACAGCCCCAGCAGGATGAGGATGAACGCTCCGCTGGACCCAAACTGCGCCACGGGCAGGATGAACGTGCGCGCTGCAATCAGCGGGCTACGCTCGGCGTATTGCTGCACGTGGCCGAACTCGTGCGCAGCGATGGCCATGGCTGCCACCGAAGGGCGCCGGGCCACATCTGTGGAAAGCCGCACGATGTTCTCGCGGGGGTCGAAGTGGTCGCCCAGGGGGTCTGGCGTTTCAGAAAGCGCCGTGTTCCCCAGATTGAAGCTGCGCATGAGCACCCGGGCCGTCTCGTTACCGGTCGCGTTGCTGCTGTTGGCTACCTGGCTCCACTTATTGTAGGCGCTGCGGATTGCCAACTGGGCCAGACCGCTGAGCACCAGGGCTGGTAGCATCACCACCATGATGTAAAGCGGATCAAAAAAGATCATGGACCTCTATTCCTCCTGGTTTTCTGCACAGAATGGGGGCAACAGCCCCCACTCTGTAATTTGTCATACCTGTGTCTTCGTTATTATACGCAGAAAACCGCGCGAGGGCGCATCAGAAGCGCATTAGAACCGCATAAAAGGCACGCGGATGGGCGCCTGGGCCTGGCCACGGCTAAGGCCCTTCAGCGCACGCACCGCGGCTTCCAACTGGTTGTCGAACTCGGGGTCGCTGGTCTCGTCGTATTCCACCATCACATCCGGCATCAGCCCATCCGGCTGCACCGAGATGCGCTCTGGGGTCAGCCAGCGCGCAATCGAGATGCGCACCGCGCCACCATTAGAGAGTTCCTGCACGCTCTGGACGACGTTTTTGCCAAAGGTCGGCATCCCGACCACCACCGCCCGCTCACGGTCGCGCAAGGTCCCGGCCACCAGTTCGCTCGCGCTGGCGCTGGCCTGGTCCACCAGCACCACCAGCGGCACATCCGGCGCAACGGCCCCACCGCGTGCATTTTCCACGAGTTCCTGGTCATTGGGGAATTCTTCAATCAGGATGGGGCCATCTTCCACGAACATACTCAGCACGTTCAGCGCCACATCCAGAAAGCCACCCCCGTTGCCGCGCAGGTCCAGCACCAGACCATCCAGATTGTTAGCGTCCAGTTCCAGCAGGGCATCGGTCAGGGCATTGTTCGCCTCAAAGGAGAAGTCATAGAGCTGGATGTAGCCGATGTTGTTATCCAGCATGCGGTAGTCCAGCGCGGGCAGGGTGATGATATCGCGGATGATGGTAATTTCTTCCACGGTCTCTTCGCCTGCGTCATTGGTCCGCACCACGCCCAGCGTTACCGGGGTGCCTGCCGGACCGCGCACCAGGTTCACAATTTCGGTCAGGGTCAGGCCGGTGATGTCCTCCCCATTGACGGTGCGGACGCGGTCATCGCGGCGCAGCCCGGCGCCCAGTGCCGGCGAGTTATCCAGCGGACGCACGATGATCAGTTCGCCAGTGTTTTCGTCTTGGTCCACGGTGGCCCCGATGCCCTGAAACTGGTTGCTCAGGTTTTCGTTCCAGCGGGAGTAGACCTCCGGGGTCATATATTCCATGTGCGGGTCGCCAATTGACTCCACCATCCCGCTTAGCGCACCGATCATCAGCGCTTCCTGGTCTAGGGGGTCCACATAGCGTTCCTGCAACAGCGCATAGGCCTCCCAGAAGGGCTGGAAGATCACTGCATCTTCTTCGGTTTGGGCGGCGGCGGGTTGCGATTGCGGTTGCCGTCCCACGAACACCCCGGCAGCAAACACCAGGGCCACGAGCACAGCCAAACTTAGCGATTGTTTAATCCGTTGCATAGGGGCCAACTCCACTCTGACGATAGGAGGATTATAAGGCATTCTGCCTGCCTGCAACCACCTTTTGGCACCTAGAGGGGGATGTGGCGGCTCCGGTGGGCAGCCAGTGCCACAGCGGTGGCTTGTAACCCGCTGGCGTTCTCACACCGTGCGACCCACGCCGCCGGGATGGCCTCCAGACCCAGGCGTGCCGCACTCAGGCCCCCGGCGATGCTGGCGACCGAGTCGCTATCGCCGGTCAGGTTGGCCGCCAGGCGCACCGTGGCCGGGTAATCATCCGGGTGTTGGCGCACGCAATAGAGCGCCATGGCCACCGCTTCTTCGCCAGTCCAGCCCTGCCCGATGTGCCCCAGGGCGGCCCGGCGATCCACCCAGCCTTCCACGTGCCCCAAGCGATAGAGTGCGGCATCAAATTCTTCTGACATCCCCTGTACAAACGCTAACGTGGGGTTGAGCCATTCGCGCGGGTGCAGGCCATCCAGGGCCAGCTTGGCCAGGTAGGCCGCCGCCACCGAAGCGGCCTGCGCCGCCGGGTGGCGATGTGTGATCAGTCCGCTGGCCAGGCTGAAGGCGCGCAGGCGGTCGGCGTCGTGCTGGAAAAAGTAGCCCAGTGGCGCCACCCGCATGGCAGAGCCGCACCCTTTGGAATTAACCAGACCGGAATTGCGCCAATCCCGGTTGGCTGCATACTTCTGCAAGCCACGGATGCAGGTGTTGCCCGGGGCGCGGTTGTTTTGCGGATGGAACAACCAATCCAGGTAGGCGTTGCCTAGCGCGGTCATGAAGTATTCCAGTTCCAGGTGGCCTACTTTGATGAGCGCTTCGGCGGTGGCCAGGGTCATCTGGGTGTCGTCGGTGTACAGGGCGGGGTCGGGTGGTTCGAGGATGCCCTGTGGCCCAAAACGCGCCACGATCACTTCCCAGTTCAGGAACTCGACCGGGTAGCCCAGCGCATCGCCCAGCGCCAGGCCCAACAGGAGGGCGCTTGCCTGTGTCTGGCTCATCGCTCGGTGATGGCGCGCGCAGGCTTCTTGCTGATGGTCCATTCGCAGGCGGGGTGGCCCATCGCAATGCAGCGCGTTTGCTGGACCTCCAGCGCGCCGCCCCCGGTCACGAAGCTGCCGCCTTCCAGCAAACCCGCCTCCCAGACCCAGCAAATGGGCGTGTTGGCGGTCTTGCCCACGCAGCAGGGGCAATCTGGCGAGCGCCAGATGAAGCGATTTTCTTCTTCCACAATTTCGATGCGGATTTCAAAATGGATGCGGCGGTAGAGCTTGCGGAAGCCATCCGCTGAGTTGTTGAGGCTCATACGCAGGGCCTGCGTGGTCGGCAGCACAGAAAAAGCCATCCCGGCGAAGCCAAACAGCGGGTGATTCTCGATCATCCAGCGCGCGGACTGCCGCCCGATGCGGACGGCGTGCGCCTTGCCTGCCCGCCCATAAAAAGACACCACCGCATGGTTGAGGTCCGAATAGTCGCGGAAGACGTAGCCCGCATCAAAATCCAGGTTATTCGGGGGCAGATTGTCGATGGCGGGTTCTAACCCGGCATAGCGTAGCATCACATTGAGCGCCTGCTGCCCGGCAATCTCCTGAATAGCCAGCAGCGCCGCCCGCATGTACCCATTGGCCAGCGGAATCGTCACGCGGTGATCGGGATCGGTTTTTTCGGCAATGACGACGGGATCAGCGTCCATCGGTGCCCCTTCCTGCGCTGTTTCGTTTTCAGTATAGCGCATCCTGGGGCGCGAGTCAGCCCGGATGCGGTAGAATAGGCGGTTGGTGAACCAAGGAGAATTTTGCAATGTTCGATGCGCGCGTGCAAAAAATGGCCGAGGTGCTGATCCGTTATTCCACACGGGTCCAACCCGGCGACCGGGTGCTGATTCGGGGGCTAAGCCCGGCGGCACAACCGCTGGTGCAGGCACTCTATCAAGAAACCCTGCGCGCGGGGGGCCGCGCCTACATCTACCAGCACATCAGCGATGAAGACGCCCTGGCGCTCGAAGCCACCCAGGATGCCGCGCTGCTGGCCGAACCCAACCCCATGCTGCAAATGATGTACGAAGAATGCAATGTTGTCATTCGGATTGAGGCGGCAGAAAACCTGCGTGCGCTTTCGGATTACCCCGCCCCCAGCCAGCAGGCCCGCGCCACTGCCCGCAACGCCCCCATCGCCATCCAGATGCGGCGCGAAGGCGCCAACGTGTTGCGGCGCTGCACCACGCTCTTCCCCACCCAGGCCTACGCGCAAGCGGCGGGGATGTCGCTGGCGCAATATGCTGATTTTGTGTTTCGGGCCTGCAAGCTGCACCTGGATGACCCGATTGCGGGTTGGCGCGAGGTCCAGCAAATGCAGGCGCGCCTGGTTGAGTTCCTGCGCGGCAAGAAGGCCCTGCACGTGCGGGGCGAGCACATCGACCTGCACCTATCCATCGAAGGGCGCACCTTTCTGAACGCCAACGGTACCGCCAACTTTCCTGATGGCGAAATTTTTACCGGACCTGTGGAAGATAGCGTGAATGGCTGGGTGCAGTTCACCTACCCGGCCTACTACAACGGGAATGAGGTGCTCGGCGCCCGCCTGACCTTTGAGAACGGCGTCGTCACCCAGGCCACCGCCGAGCGCAACGCAGACTTCCTGAACCGCGTGCTGGATACTGACTCGCATGCCCGGCGCCTGGGCGAGTTTGCCATGGGCACCAACCAGGATATTCAACACTTCACCGGCTCTATCTTGTTTGATGAAAAGATCGGCGGCACGGTGCATATGGCAGTGGGGCAGGGCTATCCCCAGACAGGCAGCGTGAATCAATCCAGCGTGCATTGGGACATGATCTGCGACATGCGCCAGGGCGGGGAAATCCGCGTGGATGGCGAGCTGTTCTACAAAGATGGGCAGTTCAAGGTCTAGCAGCGGCCAGGGAGGGGCACCGGGCAGCTCCTCCCCAGCCTGGCGCTAGTCCGCCGCGAACATCTGGCGCGATTGTTCCACATAGCTCAGCGATTGGTGGCGGAAGTAGGTGTTATACAGCTCTGCGTAGTAGCCACCCTGGCTGATCAGTTGGTTGTGGTTGCCTTGCTCGATGATTTGCCCCTGGCGCAGGACGATGATGCGGTCGGCGCTGCGGACCGTGCTCAGGCGGTGGGCGATCATCACCGAGGTAGACTGCTTCAGGATGAGGTTGAGCGCCTCCTGAATCTGCACCTCGGTAAAGTTATCCACGCTGGCGGTGGCTTCGTCCAGAATGAACACGCGTGGTCTTTGCAGCAGCACGCGCAGCAGGCTCACCAACTGGCGCTGGCCGATGCTCAAGCGCGAGCCACGCTCGCCCACATCGGTTTGCAGGCCATCGGGCAGGGCCTCCAGCCATTCGCCCTGGCCAATGCTATAGGCAATGGCTTCGACTTCCGCATCGGTGGCCTCTGGCTTGGAGAAGCGGATGTTGTCTGCCACGGTTCCGCTGAACAGAAAGGGAACTTGCGGCACAAAACCGATGTGGTGGCGGTAGTCGTAGAGGTTTAGGCGGCGGATGTCGTGCCCGTCCACCCGAATTTCGCCCCCCTGGAACTCGTAGAGCCGCAGGATCAGCTTTACGATGGAGCTTTTCCCGGCGCCAGTGTGCCCCACCAGCGCGATGCTCTCGCCGGGGGCAATGTCCAGGTCAAAGCCATCCAGCACCCATTCTTGCCCACGGTAGGCAAAGCGCAGGTCCTTAAAGGCCAGGTGCCCCTGCAACTCAGTGACGGGTTCGTTCGCCGTTTGCTTGACCGTGTTCTCGGCATCAATGAGCGCAAAAATGCGCTCGGTGGAGGCCAGCGCTTGCTGGAACTGGCTCCAATAGGACGAGAGGTTGATCACCGGGAACCAGAAGGCATCCACGGCGCGCAGGTAAAGCAGCCAGACCGCCGCGATCATCACCCCATCCACCACACGTTGTGCGCCAATGTACAGCACCAGCGCGATGCCAAAGCCCGCCAGTGCATTCAACACGGGGAAGATGGCCGCAATCACGCCGCCGCGTTGCAGGTTCACGCGGTAGGACTGCTGGTTAACCGCCTCAAACTGGTTGTAGATGTTCTGTTCCTGGCGGAAGTTCTTGGCCACGGAAATCCCGGTGACGGTTTCCTGAATGTTGTCGTTGACTTCTGCCATGGCGCGCGAGCCACGCCGCGTGGTGCGGCGGGCCAGCACGCGGAAGATCAAGGTAACGCCCATCACCGGCACCAGAAAGCCCAGCACCACCAGCGTCAGCATCACGTCGCGGTTCAGCAGAATGACCAGCAGGAACAACACCTGTACAATCTGGCTGATGAACTCGGTGGCCACGATCAGCGTTTGGCCAAAGTCTTCTGTGTCGTTGGTGACACGGCTGAGCACTTTGCCGGTCTTGTTTTCGTCATAGAAGGCCATGTCGCGGGCGATGGCAGCATCAAAAGCATCCTTGCGCAGGTCCGCGATCATGCCGCCGACCAGCCGCCCCACTGCGCGCCGCCGTAGCCAGTTGGTGCCAAACTCCGTTATGGAGACGGCGCCCAGCGCCAGCACAATCAGGAAAATGAAGTTATCAGTGGCGTTGGTTTCCAGCGCATCAACGCCCACGGCAATCAGGATAGGCGTGAGCGCCAGTGCCAGCGAGAGGAAGATGCCGCTCACGGTGACGACGGCGATGCGCCCTTTATACACGCCGAAGTATTGCCACAGCCGCTTGAACAGGTAGCTGTCGCTGTATTGGCGGTCGTAGCGGTCCTTATCAAGCCCCATGAACATGCGCGGGTTCTCCTTCGTCCTCAAACTGCGCGAAGATGCGGCGGTAGGCCTCCGAGGTTTGCAGCAGGGTGTCGTGGTCGCCCTGGGCCACGATGCGCCCGTTGCGCATCACCAGAATGAGGTCCGCCCAGCGGATTTGCGAGAGGCGGTGCGTGATGAGCAGGGTGGTGCGCCCGGCGGCGGCCTTCCAGATGGCTTTTTGAATCTGGTCCTCGGTGGCGCTGTCGATGGCGCTGGTGCTGTCATCTAGAACCAGGATGCGCGGGTCCGTGAGGAAGGCCCGCGCGATGGCCAGGCGCTGGCGCTGGCCGCCGCTGAGCGTTACGCCGCGCTGCCCGATGACGGTTTCGTAACCTTCGGGGAAGCGCGTGATGAACTCGTGGGCCTGGGCGTCCGCTGCGGCGGTCTCGATTTCGGCCTGGGTGGCATCGCGGCGCCCAAAGCGGATGTTCTCTGCAATGGTGCGGCTAAAGAGGAAGATTTCCTGCTCAATAACGCTGATCTGCGAGCGCAAGCAGGCCAGGTTCCAGTCGCGCACGTCCACGCCATCAATCAGGACGCGGCCCTGGTTGGCGTCATAGATGCGGTTGATCAGCTTGGTGAGGGTGGTCTTGCCAGAGCCTGTTTGCCCAACCACGGCCACCGTCTGGCCGGGCTGGATGGTGAAGGAGATGCCGTGCAGCACCTCCTTGCCCGTGGCATAGCCAAAGTGCACGTTCTCGAAGCGGATTTCGCCGCGCATGGTTTGGTTGTGCCCGGCTTCGTTCTGGTCCAGTTCGGTTTCGGTCTTGATGATGCTCAGGATGCGCTTGGCCCCGGCGTGGCCGGTGGCCAGGCGGGCATAGGCGAAGATCGAGGTAAAGACCGGAAAGCCAAACAGGGCAATCTGCCCCATGTAGTTCACGATGGCGCCTGCGGCGATGATATCCTGGCGATAGAGCAGGGCGGCGTGGGCAAAGCCGGTCACCGTGGCAATGCCCAGCAACAGCAAAGCCCAGTAGTTGGCCTCAATATCGCCCTGGCGCACAAACGCGTTACGCACCTGGTCCACCAGGTCATGAAAGCGTTGCTCGGACTTTTTCTCCTGCGCTGTGCCTTTGATGACCTCGATGCCATCCAGGGTTTCGGCCAGTTGTGCGTTCATGATGCCAAAGTTGCGGCGCACATCCTGCGCCACGGTCCGCAACGAGCGCACGTAGTAGATTTGCGCGATGACGTAGCCAAGCAGAAAGCCGAAGGGCGTTAGCGCCAGCGCGGGGTGGATGGCAAAGGAGGCAAAAATCGGCATCACCAGGAACATCCCAGAGCCGATGATCAGGTTCAGGCCAGGGTTCATCATAAAGTTGACCTCGCGCACGTCGTTGGTCACCCGCGCCATAATCTCGCCGCTGGGGTGCATGTCGTGGAAGGTCATGCTTTTGCTGAGCAGGCTCACGTAGATTTCGTCGCGCAGGTCGCGTTCGATGCGCTGCGCAAAGATTTCGGAGGAGAAATTACGCATAAACTGGAAAACGCCGCGCGCAAGCTGGGTCGCGATGATGGCCAGGCCCATCCAGCCCACATATTCCAGCCCGCCGCCACCCAGCACATGGTCAAAGGCCAGCCCCATAAAGATGGGCACTGCCGAAGCCAGCGCCGCGTTAACCAGGGAACCAAGGACCATAACCAGGGCAAAAGTGGGGTGCCGCCGGATGTGCGACCAGATAAAGCGCGTGGCATTGGTGTAGTCCGAACGCTCAAAGGTCCGGGCCACGAACTCGGCTGCGCCGGGTTGCCAGGTGGTGGATGCTGTGCTAACCGCCATGATTTTCCCCGCTGAATAGCAATGCGCTCATAATAGCAAAGGTGTTCGACTCGAGCATAGGCCATCTGGTGGAGAAACTGCCACCGCGCTATGCACTTAACCCCATAGCGTGATTGTACTCCCTGGCTGGGGGGCTTGTCAGCGGTGGGGCCGAGCTTCTTAATCTGCGTCTTAGGCAGCAGAAACAGGATTCACATAATTTACCGCTAGGGTGGTTAACAATAACGAGATTGATCCAACCAAACAGCGAGGAAAAGATGATCAAACGTGTGCTTCTGGGTCTCATCAGCAGCAGCATCCTGTTTACCAGCGGCGTCTTGGTGGGCGCGCAGTCTTTCGAAGCCCGATTGAACCCGCTCCCGGCTGCACCCGTCTATCAGGCCAACGTGGAAGAAAGCGCGCTGTCTGCCCTGTATAACGATGTGGTGCGTGGGGTGGTGAACATCAATGTGGCGGGCAATAGCGCGCCGCTGGGCACAGGCAGCGGCTTTTTGATTGACACCACCGGTCACATCGTGACCAACAACCATGTGGTGGAGGGCGCCGCCTTCATCGAAGTTACCTTTGTGGATGGCACCATCCTGGAGGCAGAGCTGATTGGCCGCAACCCGGATTGGGATATTGCCGTGATTCGCGTGGATTCGGGCGCCATTCCCACGGTTCGCCCGCTCAGCCTGGCAGACAGCGAAACGGTTTTCATCGGGCAGAGCGTGCTGGCGATTGGCAGCCCCTTTGGTGAAGACTTCACACTGACACGGGGCATCGTGAGCGCGGTGGACCGCAGCCTGCGTAGCCAGACCGCCCTGGGCTTCAGCATTCCAGAGGTCATCCAGACCGACGCCGCAATTAACCCCGGCAATAGCGGCGGTCCGCTGCTGGACCAGGCCGGGACGGTGATCGGCATGAACACCGCCATCCTCAGTGAAGATCGCACCTCCTCTGGGGTGGGGTTTGCGGTGCCTTCCAATCTCATTCGCTGGATTGTGCCCTACCTCATCGAAGAAGGCAGCTATCAGCACAGCTACCTGGGCATCTCTGGCAGTGACCTGCACCCGGCTATTCAAGCGGCGATGAACCTGGCGCCGGAGACGCGCGGGGTGATGTGGCCGGGGTAGCCACGGGTGGGCCAGCGGCCCGAGGCCGGGTTGCGTGCCGCGACCAATGCAATTCGGACACCCTTTGGCCAGCTCCCCACGAATGGCGATATCATCCTGGCGGTGAACGGCACGCTTGTTGGCAGCATGACCGAGCTGGTCTCTTACCTGGCAGTGAACACATTGCCCGGTGATGAGATTGTGCTGGATGTGCTGCGTGGGAACGAAGCGCTTCAGGTGAGGGTGCGCCTTTCGGCGCGGCCCTCCTGAGTGACTGCGGCGGGCGGGTTGGGCTGCCATCGCCGCCCGCCTGCTGCTATAATCGCCAGAAACAGCCAACACCGGAGCAATCCTGTGACCAATCTCATCGATCCGAACGACATTTCCATGTCGCCTCCCGCTAACCCCCGGCATGGGGTGCGGGGGAGCACGCGCCACAACCCCGAAGGCAAGGTCGGGCCGCGCCGCCCTGATTGGATCCGGGTGCGGGCCCCTGCGGGCGACACCTACGAGTTTGTGCGCCAACAGATGCGCTCTAAGGAACTGCACACCGTTTGCGAGGAAGCGCGCTGCCCCAACATGGGCGAGTGCTGGGGCGCGGGCACGGCCACCTTCTTGATGATGGGCGACACCTGCACGCGTTCCTGCGGCTTTTGCGACATCAAAACCGGCATGCCCGCCCCGCTGGACTGGGGCGAGCCCCTGCGCGTGGCCCAGGCGGTCAAAGCGATGAACCTGCGCCATGTGGTGATCACCAGCGTGAACCGCGACGAACGCCAGGACGGTGGCGCGCCAATCTTCGCGATGGTCATCCGCGCTATTCGTAAAATCCACCAGGGGTGCAGCATTGAGGTGCTCATTCCAGACTTCAAAGGCAACCTGGAAGCCCTCAAAATCGTGATGGATGCCCAGCCGGAAATCCTGAACCATAATGTGGAGACGGTGCCGCGCCTGTTCAAGCAGGTGCAGCCCCAGGACCGCTATGATTGGGCCCTGAGCACCCTGGACAACGCCAAAAAGCTCGATCCGCTGGTGCTCACCAAGACGGGGATTATGCTGGGCCTGGGCGAGACTTTTGAGGAAGTGGTGGCAGTGATGCAGGACCTGGCTGGCGTGGGGGTGGACATCCTGACGCTGGGCCAATACCTGCAACCCAGCCGCAAACACCTGCCGATTGACCGCTATTACACCCCGCAGGAATTTGATGACCTGCGGGCAATTGGGCTGGAGCTGGGCTTTAAGTGGGTGGAGTCCGGGCCACTGGTGCGCAGTAGCTACCGGGCAGACCAGCAAGTGCGCGAGCTTTCTAAGCTGACGCACTTTCACCTGCGCCAGGAAGCCTGAAAGCCCCTCCAGGGGCGTGCGGGCTGGCCTGGGGGCAAGTTTCTCTGGACAGTCCGCACGTTTCCTGCTATAGTGCGCTACACAGAACACGAAGAGAATGGCGACGTAGCCAAGTGGTAAGGCAGAGCTCTGCAAAAGCTCCATCATGGGTTCGATTCCCATCGTCGCCTCTATGTTTTTCAGACAAACCATGTGTGTGATGTGCAAGCTCGCCTTCCTCACGATTGCGGGCTTCTTTTGTTGCTAGGGATTATTGCGTTGCGATAGTCCACAGCCAAAGAAATAGTGGGCGCTGGGCATCCTCTGGTTGGGGAGGGGAACCCCTGCTTTTTGCGTTGAACTGAAAAGTTTTTTGGCGGTGCCCCCCAAACAAGCGGGCACAACACCGTATTCGGAATAGCGTAAAGGAAGACGCCATGCAAAAACTGCGCGTAATCCCCCTGGGAGGCCTGGGGGAAATTGGCAAGAACATGATGGTCATTGAATATGGCAACAACGCAATCATCATTGACGCAGGCCTAATGTTTCCGGAAAGCGATATGCTGGGGGTGGACTATATCATCCCAGACATGCGCTATCTGCTGGACAACCGCGACCGCCTGAATATCCATGGTATTTTTATCACCCATGGCCACGAAGACCACACCGGCGCCATCCATCATCTGCTGGATGTGGTCGATGCTCCGATCTTTGCCACGCCGCTTACCGCCGGGTTGCTGGAGGTCAAGCTGCGCCAGAATAAGCGCACCACCGGCAAGCTGACTACCTTCAAAGCGGGCGAAGTGATCAAGCGGGGCCCGTTTGAGATGCAGTCTTTCCATGTCTGCCATAGCATCCCTGATTGTGTGGGCTTTGGCATCAAGACGCCCGTGGGCCTGATCGTCCACACCGGCGACTTTAAGTTTGACCAGACGCCCGTTGATGGGTGGACCACGGATTTTGCGCGCCTGGCCAGCTTTGCGGAGCAGGGGGTGCTGGCGCTGTTCTCGGATAGCACCAACGCAGACCGGCCTGGCTGGACCCCCTCGGAACGCCTGATTGACGAAGGCTTTGACCGCACCTTCCGCCGCGCCAAAGGGCGTATTTTTGTGGCTACTTTTGCCTCGCTCATCAGCCGGGTGGAGCAGGTCACACGTGCGTGCATGAACTACGACCGCAAGATGGCTATTGCGGGCACCTCCATGAGCGAGAACGTGGCGATGGCGCAAAAGCTGGGCTACCTCTCGCTGCCGGAAGACCTGATTGTGCCCCTGGACCGTGCGTTGCGTATGCCGAAAGACAAGGTGGTGTTTATGGTGACGGGCAGCCAGGGCGAACCGACCGCCGTGCTCAGCCGTCTGTCCCAAAAGCGCCACAACACACTGGATATCCTGTCCGGCGATACCATCATCATGTCCTCGCATGCCATCCCTGGCAACGAAGTGATGGTCCAGCGCACCATTAACCGCCTCTTCCAGCAGGGCGCAGAGGTCATCTACGACGCGGTAGAGCAGGTGCATGTTTCTGGCCACGCCAGCCAGGAAGAAATGAAGCTGATGCTGAGCATGGTTCGGCCCAAATACTTCATCCCGGTGCATGGCGAATTGCGCCACCTGCACAGCCATGCGCGCCTGGCGCAAAACATGGGCATCCCGCGCGAAAATTGCGCCGTGGTCGAAAACGGGACCATTCTGGAGTTCAGCAAAGACAATATGAAGATCGGGGAGCGCTACCCCGGCGGCTATGTGTTTGTGGATGGCGCAGGCGTGGGCGATATCGGCCCGGCGGTCATCCGCGACCGGGAGATTCTGGCCAACGAAGGGTTCGTAATCATCATCCTGGCCATCAACCAGTATGGCGAATTGATGGAACAGCCCGGCATTATCTCGCGCGGGTTTGTGTTTTTGCGGGAGTCCGAAGAACTCTTCGAGATGATCCGTGGAACCGTGCGCCGGGTGGTGGGCAAGAGCCGCAACGGTCGGCGCCATGAGGAAGTTGAGGAAGCGGTTTCCAAGCTCATCTTTCAGGAAACCCGCCGCCGCCCGATGATCTTTACCCATATCCACGAGGTGGTTGCAGATTAAGCACCCATCGCTATACTACGGGATGGACATGGAAAGGAAAAACGCGTGCGCCGACTTTGCTTGCTAGCGCTGCTGTTGGTGCTGGCTGCCTGCGGGGGCCGCGCCGAGGAGGCTTCCTCTTCGGCGGATCGCCCACCCGCCAATGAAACCTTGCTGGCGCCTGCCACCGCTGCATCAGCGCCGCCGGATGGCGCATCCAACCCGGCCCCGGCAGGCGAGGTTGCTGCGCTGGTGAATGGTGAGGTCATCACCAGTGCGACCCTGCAAACCGAGATGGCCATCTACGAGGCCGGGTTGGGGGTGCAGGTGGCCGACCCGGCGGCGCTCACCGCAACCGTGCTGGAAGACCTCATCAACCGGGCGTTGATCCGGCAGGCGGCGGCAGACCTGGGCATCGAGATTAGCGATGCCCAGATTGAAGCCGAACTGGCCGCCTTGCAGGCCGAAGCAGATGAATATGGCTACAGCCTGGACGATTTCTTCGCCCAGCAGGGCATCACTGCGGAAGAATTTCCGGAGCGCCTGCGGATGAACCTCATCGCCCAGGCGGTTAACGAACGCGTTACGGCAGAGGTGCCCCCGGTTGGGACCGAAGTGCTGGCCCGGCATATCCTGGTGGGGGACGAAGCCACCGCCCGCGAGGTGCTGCAACAACTGGAAGCGGGTGCTAATTTCGAGCAACTGGCCCTGGAATATTCCCTGGACCCCTCCACGCGGGAGTTCGGTGGCAACCTGGGCTGGATTGTGCCGGGCGATCTGATCCAGGCGGAGGTCGAAGCAGCGATTTTTGCCCTGCCAGAGAACTCGCGCAACCCGGACCCGGTGCGTAGCGTGCTGGGGTATCATATCATTGAGGTGCTGGACCAGGCCGAAGGGCAACCCCTGGAGCCAGAGCAGCTGGCCCAGCGCCGCAACCAGGCGTTTAACGCCTGGCTGGCCCAGCAACGGGCCGCCGCAGAGATCCAACGCCTGGTCCAGACCGGGCAATAAACCAGCAAGAAGGGAGCGCAGGCATGGGCCAGAGCAACGCCACGCTGTTTAATGGGATCGCCGTCCTTTTTCTGGCGCTTTCGCTCTGTGTGTGTGGGGTGACCCTGGCCTGGATCACGGAGACTGTGGCCGTGCCAGATGCGCTGGCCCCTTCGACACCCGTCGAAGTGCCGACCATGCGCGCCGAGGCGACCTTCACACCCTCACCGACGATTGTGGCTTCGCCAACGTCAATCCCGACCTGGACACCAGTCGGCGGGAGCGGCTCCTGAGTTGACCGCCGGATCGGTCCATAAAGAGAGGAACAGGGCATGGGCAGGGGCATTAACATCCTATACAACCTGATAACGCTGATGATGCTGTTGCTCTCCACAGCGATATGCATTGTGACCTCGGCCTGGGTCTCTGGCAATGCGGAGGTCCCCGAAAGCCTGCGTCCTCCCACGCCTATCGACATCCCGACCTTGCAGGCCCGGGTGCTCTGGACGCCTTCCTTCACACCCTTGCCTTCGGAAACGCCCCTGCCCACCCTCACGCGGACGGCCACCGCCACCTGGACGGCCACCAACACGCAGACAGCCACCAACACGCTCACCCCATCGCCTTCCAGCACCTCGACCATCACGCCGACCTGGACGCCTTCTTCGACCTTTACACCCAGCGCCACCGCCACCCAAACAGCCACCGCCACGGAAACACCGACCATCACCCTGACGCCCACTGAGCCTGGCCCCACCGCCACGGCCACGCTCACGCCCGCGCCTTTTCCTTTCGAAATCCCTGTGGCGAGCGGCGGCTTGCGGATTCGGGCGGCGCAGGATGGCAGTTGCGCGAGCCAGGCCTTTGCCGGGAACGTGTTCGATCTGCTGAATAACCCGGTGGATGGCTATCAGATTGTGGTGAACGGGCCAGGCTTGCCCACTCAAGGGGCGGTGACCTCCAGCGGCACCAACCTGAATTATGGGCCGGGCGGTTGGGAGATCATCGTTTCGACCGGACTGGTGCAGAACACCTACCGGGTGCAGCTCCGTGCGCCAGATGGCACATTGCTGTCCTCGCCGTTGACCTACACCTTCTCGGGAAGTTGTTCCGAAACCTGGTGGTGATCAGCTTCCGCCAGGTGCGCCCCTTCCCATAAGCCGCGCGTGAATCCCCCCCGCAAGACGCGCAGATTAAGCCGACGCCTGGCGCCACTGTTTGATTGTGTAACGGTGAGCTCGCTGGTGGCGAGTATGGGGGTGCTGGTGGCACGTTTGTGCTCATCCGCAACCCGGATGCGCCCTTTAACCCATTGCCGCCGCCCACCCTCCCGGCGCGCTTGCAGTTTCCCAGC
>JAAUUD010000051.1 GCA_012031655.1 Anaerolineae bacterium
CAGAACCCCGGCCCAACGCTGGTTGGGGAGCGCGTGAACAGCCAGGCAGCCGGAAGATCAAGCAGTTGCTGCTGGCGGAGGACTACAACGGCATCCTTGAGGTAGCGCGGCAGCAGGTGGAAAGCGGCGCGCATGTGCTGGATGTGTGTGTGGCCCTCACCGAACGCGATGACGAGCGCGCCACCATGGAAAAAGTCGTCAAGCTGCTGGCGATGGGCGTCGAAGCGCCGCTGATGATCGACACCACCGAACCAGAAGTGGCCGAAGCAGCGCTGGCGGTCTATCCGGGCCGGGGCATCATCAACGGCAACAACCTGGAAAATGGCCGTGAACGCATCGACCAGATTTTGCCCATTGCCGGCAAACACGGCGCGGCAGTCCTGAGCATGACCATCGACAAAGACCTGGGTGGGATGGCCAAAACCGCTGACCTGAAGGTGGAGGTGGCGCGCAAAATCCACGCCATCGCTACGGAGGACTATGGATTGAAGCCCGAAGACCTGATCTTCGATGCGCTGGTCTTTACGCTGGCCACCGGGGATGCCGAAATGGCCGGGTCGGCCATCGAGACCTTAGAAGGCATCCGGCGCATCAAGGCAGAACTGCCGGGTGTGCTCACCTGCCTGGGCGTCAGCAACGTGAGCTTTGGCCTGGGCGCGGCGGCGCGGGCGGTGCTCAATAGCGTGTTCCTCTTTCAGGCGGTGCAACATGGCCTGGATATGGCGATTGTGAACCCGGCGCACATCACGCCCTATGCCGAAATTCCAGAGGACCAACGCCGCCTGGCCGAAGACCTGATCTTCAACCGCCACCCGGACGCACTGGCGGCCTACATCCAGTATTTTGAGGAACACGACGTGCAGGTGGGCGGCGAAGCCAGCGACCCCACCGCCGAGATGAGCGCCGAGCAAGCGCTGCACTGGCACATCGTGCACCGCAAAAAAGAGGGCGTCGAAGCGCTGATTGACGATTGCCTGACCCGGCAGGGTGCGGTGACCGTGCTGAACACGGTGCTGCTGCCCGCCATGAAGGAAGTTGGAGATAAATTTGGCGCGGGCGAGCTGATCTTGCCCTTTGTGCTGCAAAGCGCAGAGGTCATGAAGAAAGCAGTCGCCTACCTGGAAAACTTCCTTGAAAAAGCCGAGGGCACCAGCAAGGGCGTGGTCGTGCTGGCCACCGTATACGGAGATGTGCACGACATCGGCAAAAACCTGGTCAAGACCATCCTCAGCAACAATGGCTACACCGTGCACGACCTGGGCAAGCAGGTGCCGGTGAACACCATCATCGAGGCCGCGCAGCAACACAACGCGGATGCCATCGGCCTGAGCGCGCTGCTGGTCAGCACCTCCAAACAAATGCCGCTGGTGGTCAACGAATTGGCACGGCGCCACCTGGCCTATCCGGTGCTCATCGGTGGCGCAGCCATCAACCGGCGCTTTGGCTATCGTGCGCTCTTTCTGGAAGAAAGCAACGCCCCCTACGCGCCCGGCGTGTTCTATTGCACAGATGCTTTCGAAGGGCTGGCCGTGATGGACCGCATCATGGACCCGCAGCGCTACCCGGCCTTTGTGCAGGAGGTCATCGAGGCCGCCAGCCGCGAGCTAGAACGGCCCCTCCCGGCGCGCAAAACACGCGCCACCGGCACGCGCTCCGCCACGCCACCTGCCCCCAACCTGCCACCACCGCCTTTCTGGGGCCCCAAGACCGTCCAGAACATCTTTCTGGAAAGCGTATTCCCACACCTGCACAAGCCAGAGCTCTTCCGGCTGAGCTGGGGGGCCAAAAACACCCACGGCGCAGAGTGGGAGAAGCTCCAGGCGGAGTTCGAGCAACGCTTGCTCCAGATGCAGCGCGAGGTCATCCGCCAGAAGACGCTGCACCCGCGCGCTGTGTATGGCTACTTCCCGGTCCAGGCCGCAGGCGATGACCTGATCCTCTACGATTGGCAAGCCTACGCGGCTGATGGTTCCCTGCACGAAGCCGAGCGCTTCCGCTTTCCGCGCCAACCCGATGGCGACCTGCTGTGCCTGAGCGACTACTTCGCCCCGGTTGGCAGCGCTCAGGTGGACGTGTGCCCGTTGCAAATTGTGACGGTGGGTGAGGTGGCTACGGAGCACTTTGACCGCCTGCAAAACGCGGAAGCCTATAGCGAAGCCTACTTCTTCCACGGGCTGGCGGTGCAAACCGCCGAAGCCACCGCCACCACCATCAACCAGCACATCAACCGCGAGCTAGGCATCCCGCTTGAGCGGGGCCTGCGCTATAGCTGGGGTTACCCCGCCTGCCCGGACCTGGAAGACCACGCACTGGTCTTCCGGTTGCTGCCGGGTGCGGTGGCGGACCTGGGCATGGCGCTCACGGACGCTTACCAACTGGTGCCGGAGCAATCCACGGCGGCGATGGTGGTGCACCACCCTGCTGCCCGCTACTTTAGCGTGGGCGTGAGCCGCGTTGAGCAATTGATGGGGAGCTAAGATGGCCAAACCAGCCTTGTTAGAACGCCTGAAGCGCGGTCCGCTGCTGGCCGATGGCGCGATGGGCACCATGTTGCATCAATCGGGGCTGCGCCTGGGCCGCTGCTTTGATGAACTCAACCTGACCGACCCGCATCTGGTGGCCAGCATCCACCGCCAATATCTGAACGCCGGGGCAGAGATCATCGAGACCAACACCTTCAGCGCCAACGATTTCAAGCTTCAGCAGTTCAACCTCCAGCGCCAGACCATCGAAATCAACGAGGCAGGCGTGGAGATTGTGCGCGGGGTGATTGAGGCCAGCGGGCGACAGGATGTTTATATTGCGGGGTCCGTGGGGCCGCTGGGCACCTGGATTGCCCCCATCGGACGGGTAACCGAGGAGCGCGCCTACGCCGCCTTCCGCAAGCAGATCGCCACGCTCATCTATAGCGGGGTAGATGCCCTCTTGCTGGAGACCTTCAGCGACCTGAACGAAGTCAGCATTGCGATCCGTGCCGCGCGCGATGTCAGGCCCGCAGTTCCGGTGATCGCCAATTTCAGCTTCACCCGCGATGATTGCACCGTGCTGGGGGATAGCGCGACCCGGGTGGCGCAACACCTGGCCAGCGCGGGCGTGAATGTGCTGGGCGTGAATTGCAGCATTGGTCCGGCGCAGTTGCTGCGCATTGCGGGGGTGATGCAGCAGGTGGCGCCGGACCTGCCGCTGGCCATCCTGCCGAACGCAGGCTTTCCGGAGCAGGTGCGCGGGCGCATGGTCTACCCGGCCTCGCCAGATTACTTCGGGGAATATGCACTGGCTTTTGCCGAGCTAGGCGCCAGGATCATCGGCGGATGCTGTGGGACAACCCCCGCGCATATCCAGGCGATGCGCGAGGCCCCTGGACGACGAAGCCCGCCCGCATGCCACGCTGGTGAGCGTGCCGCGCCGCGAAGAACTGAGCGCCCAAACGCCCTTCGAGCAACCGACCGCGCTCGAATGCATGTTGCGCGACGGCCAATTCGTGACCACGGTTGAGATGTCGCCGCCACGGAGCTTTAGCACGCAAAAGGTCATCGCCACGGCGGAGATGCTGCGCGATGCTGGGGTGAACTTCATTAACGTGTCGGACTCGCCCCTGGCCCGGATGCGGATGAGCCCCTGGGCGGTGGCTTTTCTGCTGCGGGAGCGGGTCGGGCTGGAGTCCGTGCTGCACTTCCCCACACGGGGCGCAACATCCTGCGCGTGCAGGGCGATCTGCTGGCCGCTCACGCGCTCAATGTGCGCAATATCTTTGTGGTGATGGGCGACCCCACCCGCATTGGCGATTACCCCGACGCCTTCGATACGCATGATGTGGTGCCAACCGGCCTCATTCAGCTGATCAAGGGGCGCTTTAATGCCGGGCAGGACCAGGCCGGGAACTCGATTGAGCAACCCACCCATTTCTTCGTGGGGGCAGCGCTCAACCTCAACCCGCCAGACCTGGAAAAAGAGCTGGCGCTGACGCGCAAAAAGATCGAAAACGGCGCTGATTTCTTCCTCTCGCAACCCGTGTTTGAGGTGGAGAAGGTGCGCGCCTTCCTGACCGCCTATGCGGAACGTTATGGCGTGCTGGAAAGGCCGATCATCGCGGGTTTGCTGCCGCTCTACTCGCCACGCCACGCCGCCTTTTTGCACAACGAAGTGCCCGGCATCGAGATTCCGCCGGACCTGCGCCAGCGCATGGAAGCCGCCGAGGTTTCCGCCGCCGAGGGGGTTCGCATCGCTCGCGAACTGCTGGCGGAACTGCGTCCGCTGGTGCAGGGCGCCTACCTGATGCCCCCCTTTGGGCGCTATTACCTGGCAGCGGAGGTGGTCGAGGGCCTGGGGTAGCCCGCCCGCCGATGGATTGACAGGCACGCCAGGATTGGCTACCATTCAGGGCAAGCAAATACCAAAGACCGTGAACCGAAGCAGTAGGCGCAAATCCGGCGTTTCAGAGAGCCATCCGGTGGCTGCGAGGATGGCACGCACGCTTGCGCACGAAATGGGTCGGGGAGTTGCGCGGGCAAACTGGCCCCAGGGGCCGCAGTAGCTCGCGACGGGTGCGCTGCCGTTATCAGCGCGGCTCAATGAGTGAGGTCAGCCCTGGCTGGCCTAATCCAGGTGGCACCGCGGGAAACGCCTCCTCTCGTCCTGGAACGAGTGGAGGTGTTTTGATCATGTGTAAAGCGAGGTGCCCATGTCTGATTACTCCCGACTTGCCCCGACGCTGGAGCAATTCCAGCAATTGGCCACGCAGGGCGACCTGATCCCGGTCTATCGCCTGCTCCCCGCCGACCTGGAGACCCCGGTTTCCGTTTTTCTGAAGCTCTACCAGCCCGACCAACCCGCCTTTTTGCTGGAAAGCGTGGAAGGGGGCGAGCAGGTCAGCCGCTACTCGTTTATTGGTGTGCAACCGCGCGCGTTGCTGGCGCCGCAGGCAGACCAACCAGATGTGCTCAGCCAGGTGCAGCACACTCTGGGTCGCTATCAACCGGTGATCCTGCCTGGTTTACCGCGCTTTGTGGGTGGGGCCGTCGGCTACCTGAGCTATGACCTGGTGCGCCGCTTCGAGCGCCTGCCCAACCAGGCCACCGACGACCTGCAACTGCCGGAGGCGCTCTTCATGCTCTTTGACAGCGTGATCATCTTTGACCATGCCAAGGCGCACCTGATCGTCCTGGCCAACGCACA
The DNA here is from genome assembly GCA_012031655.1 of Anaerolineae bacterium. Lineage (GTDB taxonomy): Bacteria > Chloroflexota > Anaerolineae > Aggregatilineales > J027 > JAAUUD01. The sequence goes on from JAAUUD010000051.1 coordinate 5,176, forward strand.
CCTCCAGGGCGACCCCAGCGCAGCCTATCAGCAGGCGGCAGCGCGGGTCAATGACCTGGTAAGCCGGCTACGCCAACCCCTGCCCGGCCTGCCAGCGGCCCCCGGCCCTGGTGACCCAACCCTCGGCTCCACCTTCAGCCAGGCCGAGTTCGAAGCAGCGGTGGAGCGCTGCCAGGAATACATTCGGGCGGGCGATGCCTTCCAGATCGTGCTTTCGCAGCGGCTCTCGCGCTGCACAGAAGCTTCCCCCATTGCCATTTACCGCGCCCTGCGGATGCTCAACCCCTCGCCCTATATGTTCCTGCTGCACTACCCGGCAGGCCCCAACAACCCTGCGCTAAGCATCGTGGGGGCCTCGCCCGAAATGCTGGTGCGGCTGGAAGATGGCATCGCCACCGTGCGGCCCATCGCCGGAACACGCCCGCGCGGCCAGAGCTACGAAGAAGACCTGGCGCTGGAAAAAGACCTGCTGCAAGACCCCAAAGAACTCGCGGAGCACATCATGCTGGTGGACCTGGGCCGCAACGACCTGGGCCGCGTGTGTGAGTATGGTTCGGTCCATGTGCCGCAGCTCCAGGTAGTGGAGCGCTATTCCCACGTGATGCACATCGTTTCAACCGTAGAGGGGCGCCTGCGGCCCGAATACAACGCCTTTGACCTGCTGCGCGCCACCTTCCCGGCGGGCACGGTCAGCGGCGCGCCGAAAATCCGCGCGATGGAAATCATCGACGAGTTGGAACCCACCCGGCGCGGCATCTATGCCGGCGGCATTGGCTACTTCGGCTTTGGGGGCTCGATGGATACCTGCATCAGCATTCGCACCCTGGTGATGCAGGGCGACCGCGTTTATGTGCAGGCCGGGGCGGGCATCGTGGCAGACAGCCACCCGACCCGCGAATACGAAGAAACGCTCAACAAAGCCCGCGCCCTGGCCGAAGCCATCAAGCTGGCCGAGCAAGATTTTTAACCCAAGACGAGGCAACCCATCATGCTGCTGATGATCGACAACTACGACAGCTTTACCTATAACCTGGTGCAAGCGTTTGGCAAGCTCGGCGCCGAAATCGAAGTCTACCGCAACGACGAAATCTCGCTGGCGGACCTGCAAACGCGCCGCCCGGAGCGCATCGTGATCTCGCCCGGGCCGGGCACGCCGGATGATGGCGGCATCTCCCTGGACGTTCTGGCGCAGATTTCCAGCGGCATCCCAACGCTAGGGGTGTGCCTGGGGCATCAGTGCATTGGGCAGGCTTTCGGCGGGCAGGTGGTCCGCGCACCACACCTCATGCACGGCAAGACCTCCGAAATTTTCCACCGCAACCACCCGCTCTTTACCGGGGTGCCCAGCCCGTTCATCGCCACCCGCTATCACAGCCTGATCGTGGAAGAACCTATGCCCACCGACCTGAGCGTGATTGCCTTCACAGAGGCCGGCGAAGTGATGGGCCTGAAGCACAAGCACCTGCCCATCGTCGGGGTGCAATTCCACCCAGAAAGCATTCTGACCACCTATGGGCCGCGTATCTTGCAGAACTTTCTGGAGGGGCGCTTCTAACGGGGCGGCTAGGGGCAGTGCGTGCAGCTGCACGCACTGCCCTCCTAGCCCTAGCCTAAAATTCGGAGGAGATCAGGAAGTACACCTGGTCGATGTTGTCAATCGTGCCTTCCGAGAAGCTGCCGTTGGTGCGGTTGGCCAGGTTTTCCAGCAAGTTGCTATCCGCCCCCGCGCCATAGCCAATGGTGTGCAGGCGCACCTGGTCCGATTCCAGGCCATCTGGCAGCACATTCAGCATCATTTCTTGGGTCACGCCATCTTCGGCGGTGTTTTCGCCATCGGTCATCAGCACCACGCCATAAATGCGCGATTCCCCATTGGCCATATCCGCAGCACGCAACTCGTTAGCCACACGCACGCCTTCGATGGTGGCCGCGTGCAGGGCGGTTCCGCCGCCTGCGCTAAGCCCGCCAATGGCCTGGCGCAGTGTTTCGCCCACTTCGCCCACCAACCCGGAAGGCTGCACCGGAAGAACCCGGTCGTTAAACTCCAGAACCACAACGCGGTCATTGGGGTGCATCTGGTTTAAGAAGTTCTGCGCCCCAGCGATGGCCGCCTGCATGGGTTCGCCATCCATGCTGCCAGAAGTATCGATGACCAACACCACTGTTGATGGCTTTTTGACCTGCTCCCACATTTCGATGACGTTTTGCATCACGTCTGCCTCAGGGATGGGCAGGGCCGGGATTTCCGCCTGGCTCAGCGTTGGGATCACGCCGTTTTCCAGGGTGAGCGGCGAGCCGGGCACATCCAGGGGCACCGCCGGGTCCACTGCACGGATGCCCGTCGCGGGCAGTTGGGCCTGCTGCTCTGGTGCAGTGATGAAATCGCGGAACAGGCGCGCACCTTCTGCTTCTTCTGGCGTTACCCAGGGGGCACCATCCAGCACGCAGAAGGGGTGGTCCACCCAGAATGTGCCCTCTTCCGGGTAAATCAGCACGATCTTGTTCCAGGGGGCCTCGCGCTGGCCAAAATGCTCTGCATTCCAGCGGATGACATTGCCTTCGTAGTTGGTGATGGCGTGCAGATATTGCGGGCCGCGCTCCACCATGCGATCCAACAGGGCGGTATCGATGCGACCATAATGTGCGATGGCGGTCTGCACGGCACCAACCTGCTCCTGGGTAGCCTCTGCCCAAACATCATCAAACACCAGCGGCTCGGTGGACCCTTTCGCGGCGAAAATCTGCGCCACCACCGAGAGACGGCCTGAGGTCGAGTGCGCGGGGTGGCCGTGCCCATAGCGAAAGCGGCCCCACTCTGGGTGGCCGACCGAGCCCCAGCCGTCCGGGGCGGTCGCCAGCGCGATGATGTCATCCCAGCCAATGGATGCGGTGGGCCAGCCCAGGGCGCGGGCCATGGGCTCCCACATGGCGATGCCAATGGGGATGCTCAGCGTGCTGGGGCAGGTCGCGCTGATGAGCGACTGGTTGTTGTTGGTATCCCGCCATTCCTGGTTGGTGCCTTCCACACGAATCTGGTCTGAGGGGCTCCAGGCGGCAGGCTCACAGCGCGTATCCAGCGTGGACCCCTTGTGCCAAACCTGGACGCGCACCGGGTTCCCGGCGGTGGTGGCTATGTTCGCGGCGTTGAACTGCTCCTGCATTTGCGTGAACCAGAGTTCTTTGGTGTTGGAGGAGTCTACCAGCACCAGAACGCCATTTTCAGGCACATCAATTGGTGCCGGGCAGGGGTTGCGGGGCTGGGCAACTTCGGCTGGGGTGTCGGTGGTGGTGTCTTCGCAAGCGGTGATGATGAACAACCCGAGGACGAACAGCAGAATACTCAATCGCCAGGCATGCTGGGGCATGGGCAAACGCACTCCTTTATGCTTTATGCTCTTTTCCACCTGGCCCGATGATACAGCGAGAGGTGCTCCCACCGCCAGCGGACCCCTACCAAGCCAGGGATTAGCCAATGCGCCGCAGTTCGCGCTGAAAGCTCACGCGCAGGGTGAGCTTGCCCAGGCGCAGTTCGTCGCCATCGCGCACCACGCGCCGCTCGTGGGGGTGAACCCGTTCCCCATTGATGAAGGTGTAGTTCACGCTGTTGTTGTCCACCAGGGTCAGGGTCTGGTTCTGGCGTTCCAGCCGAGCATGGTACGGCGAGAAACCCCCATCTCCTGAGCGCCATAGGGTTGCAGGTCAATATCCACCGCTATTTTGCTGCCGTGTTCATGCCGCCCCATCACCAGCGCTTGCTCGCCCACCTGCACGCGGATGGGCTGCTGCTCAAAGCCGCGCACCACCAGGGTCAGCACCGCCATTTTGCCAAAAATGGAGCTGTCTTCGACCTCTTCGTAAAGGGTCGCGGTGCCGCCCAACACCACCAGCAAGGTCCCGCAGGAATAGCAGTATTTGGATTCGAGCGGGTTTTCTTTTTCGCAGTGGGGGCAGAGCAAGCTGCGGCCCATCTTGGTGGTTGGGCGGGTTTGTTCGTCATCGGATGGGCCCGCTGCGTGGGCCGGTAGCGTGGCACCAGGCAGCGAAACTTCGGCCATAAAGGGATCCGGCGCGGCAGCAGGGCGAGGCGCAGCATGCGAAGCAGAGGTATATTGCGCTTCCCATTGTTGGATCATGCGCGCGAGCTTCGCGCCGTCGCGGGCCAGCACTTGCGGGGCCATCTCGCGCAGCAGTTGCAACGCCTGATGGCTAGAAACCCGGTGTTCCCGCTGAAACACGTATTCCTCGTAGAGGTCTTGCAGCGTATATTCTGCGGCCACGCGCTTGTCTCCTCCTTCTAATGACACCCTCATTGTAACCCTCTGAGCGCCAGCGTCAAGCAAACTTGCCATAGCCAGCACCCGCGAATCTCTGTACACTCAGCAAAGGATCATCCGCCCCAGGTGGGTTGGGAGCCTGCCCGCGCCGCCTGGCTTCAAGCACCAAGGAAAGCCTTCATGATCGAACTCTGGCCGGATAAAGAAGCACAGCAAATCCTCAAGCGGCATGGCGATGACCGCCAGAAAACCTACATCTTTGAGACCGGGTTTGGCCCCAGTGGCAAGCCGCACTTCGGCACCTTTGGCGAGGTCGTCCGCACCAACTACGTGATGCTGGCCATGCGCGACCAGGACTACCAGACCAAGCTCATCGCTTTTTCGGATGATATGGACGGGCTGCGCAAGGTGCCAGAGGGTTTTCCGGCCTGGCTGCGGGAGCACATCGGCAAGCCGGTCTCCAGCATTCCCGATCCGCTGGGGGATGAATACCCCTCCTATTCTGCCCGCATGAACGCCCTGCTGGTTCAGATGCTGGACGAGCTGGAGCTGGACTACGAATTCCGCTCCTCCACAGAAACTTACCGCGCCGGGTTGTTCAACGAACAAATTGCCATGGTCATCCGCCACTACGAGGCCGTGCAAGAGATCATCCTGCCCACCCTGCGCGAAGAAACGCGCGAAAACTGGTTCCCCTTCTTCCCCATTTGCGAGGGCTGCGGCAGCGTAGGTCATGCGCACGTGGTGGAGGTGAATAAAGAAGCCCTTGAGGTGAGCTACGTTTGCGACCGCGAATTTGGCGGTTTGCCCGGTTGTGGCACGCGTGGGCGGGTGAGCGTGCTCGATGGCAGCGGCAAGTTGCAATGGAAGGTCGATTGGCCCACCCGCTGGCATGCCTTCGGGGTGCATTACGAGATGTTTGGCAAGGACCTGATCGAATCTGCCGAGGTGGGCGACCGCATCGTGCAGCGGGTTTTCCGTGGCACGCCGCCAGCGCACATGTTCTATGAACTTTTCTGGATGCACGCGGCGAAAAAATCTCGAAGTCGCGCGGCACCGGCATGACCGCCACCGAGTGGCTGCACTACGGTAACATCGAATCGCTGCGGATGCTGATGCTGGACAAGCCGCGCGAGGCCAAAAAACTCTTCCCCGGCGTGGTGCCGCGCTATATGGACCTGGTCAGTAGCGCCGCGCAGGGCTATTTCGGCGGGGAAGGCGAGGCCGAAAACCAGGCCCAGGCCCGCGAAGCCCGCACCTATCAATTTATCACGCTCTTTCAGCCGCCCAGCGAACCGCCAGTGATCATCGACTACCTGACGCTGGCCAACCTGATCGGCAATGTGGGCCTTTCGGACCCGGCCATCGTGCAGGATTACCTGCACCGCTCTGACCTGATCCCGCAGCACCTCAGCCCGGTGCAGCAAGCCGATCTGCACGACCTCATTGGGCAGGCGCAGCGCTTCTACGATGAGCAAATGACGCCCGACCTGCAACCGCCGCAGCTCAGCGCGCTGGATGGCTTTTTGCTGGGCGAGCTGGTGACCTACCTCAACAGCGCAGAGCATGAAGCCGAGGCCATCCACAACGAACTGTTCCAGATTCCGCGCCGCCACGAGGTAGACCCCAAGGCGTTTTTCCGGGCGCTGTATAACGCGCTCATCCAGCAGGAGCGCGGCCCACGGGGCGGGGCGTTCATCAAGTTATTGGGGCAGGCCACCGCTGCGGAGTTGATCGTGCAGCGCGTGAAGGCCGCCACCGAAAGCGCCGCCGCCGCGCAGCCCACGGAGGCAGGTCCCATGGCAGGCCCGCTGGTCGTTGATCCAGAAGTCCAGGCCCGCTACCCGGGGTTGGGTGTGGCCTACGCCGTGCTGGAGGACCTGACCATCACCAACGAGCGCCCGGCAGACCTGGAAAGCCGCATCCAGGCGGCCACGGCTGCCGCCAACGCCCACAATTTTGCGGAGGCCATCGCCAGCGGCCCGATTGGGGCTTACCGTGCGCTTTACCCCAGCTTTGGCACCAACCCGAACGCCATGCCGCCCAGCCCCGAGGTGATCCTGAGCCTGGCCCAGCAGGGGCGCTTTCCGCTGGTCAACACCCTGGTCGATTCGGTGAACCTGACGGTGCTGGAAACCGGCATCTCCGCCGCTGTTTATGATCTGGGTAAGCTGGCGTTGCCCTTGGTGCTGCGCCTGGCCACCGCCGAAGACAAACACCTGGCGCTAGGGTCCAAGCACTATACCCCTGTGGAACGCGGCGAGCTGGTCTATGCGGATGGGGCAGAAGTCATTTGCCGAGCGCTGAACCATCGCGACTCAGATAAAACGAAAATCACCAACCGAACACAGCGTGCGCTGCTGGTGCTGGATGGCAGCCCCGGTATTGACGCCGCGCACCTGCTGGCGGCCCTGCATGACCTATTGGCACGGTTGAAGACCCATGCCGGGGGCAAAGCTATAGTGCGGGGTCTGGTGTGGTAGGCTCCTGCTGAAGAAGGGGTATTGCGAGAAGCTCCAGGGCACGCAGCGACTAACGTGACCTGGGGTAAAACTTAACCGGTTGGGTTAGCGCGGCTCAACCACCAAACGCACAGCGGTGCGCTCCTGGCCGTCAATGTCGATGTCGGTGAAGAACGGCACCGAGACAACCTCGATTCCATCTTCCAGCAGATAGCCGCGAGCAATAGCCACCGCTTTGACGGCCTGGTTCACGGCGCCGGCGCCAATCGCCTGCACCTCTGCCCGGCCATGCTCGCGCACAACCCCCGCAATGGCCCCGGCAACCGCAGTCGAACGCGAACGGTTAGAGACCTTGATCACGTCCACGGCAGCGTGCTCCTGACAGTCCTTCTCGTGCCCTTGAATGATCTTGTAGACGTCCATGAAAATTGTCCTTGGTATGGTGTTGGTAGGGTGGCGCAGCCAGAGTGGCACTTCGCCGGTCTATTGCCCCACTGTACTAGAAACGGAACCCGCTCAGGAAGTAACGTTTGACAGATTACTAAGCGGCAAGTATCACTTTTCTGGAGCCCAGAAAGGGTAGCCAGCGGCCAAAAAGTGCCTGAGATTCCAAATTGCGGGTTTCGCGGGCCTTACCAATACACGAAATATCCCAAGCGCAGCGCGGCGGACACCCGCGTTTACCCCCCATATATGGGGGTCTGGAAAAATCAGCCTATACATATGGCACCTGTTTTCCCAATTCCGCCCCTCCAGCACCCCTTGGGATTTTTGCCCCTCGCAGGCGAAGCTTAAAATCTTGAACTCTTTAAGGTTCGGGGGGTGCTTAGCCATTGAGTCTTGCCCGATGTTTTGTTAAAATTATTTCATCTCGGTAGCGGACCTGTGGCGCCCGCACCCGCCAGAACTTACGGACAACTGAACTCTGCCTTATCAAACGTGCAGCCTGCATTGGTTTGCTCTGGATGGCTATTTTTTTGTCTCTGGCGCCAACCCTGCCGAACCTGAACCAAGAACAACCTGAAACCAATGAGGAAAGGAGCTTCGATCCTCCTAAGGGGTCGAACAGAGCAAGCACTATGGATCCGCACGATGCCTGGCTGGCAACCCTGGGCCAGCTCGAAATTCAGCTCAACCGCGCAACCTACGAAACGTGGGTAGCCGGTGCTGAATTCGTGGCCTACGAAGGCGACACCTTCACGGTGAGCGTGCGGAATGCCTATGCCAAAGATTGGCTGGAACAACGGCTCTACCGTCTGGTCCAGACCTCGCTTTCGACCGTGCTGCGCGAGGAAGTGCAGGTGCGCTTTGTGGTGCAACAACCGGTGCCGCGCCGCCGCTTTACGCGGTTGGACGAAGATGACGACGAGGACTTCCGCCCGCCGGGTAGCTATGCCGCGCCACCGCCCCGCGCCACGCTCGAGGCGCCCGTTATCGAGAAACCCGCGCTGCACTTTACCCCAACAGGCCGCTTCAATGCAGACTATACCCTGGCCTCGTTTGTGGTGGGCGCCGCCAACGAATTGGCCTTTGCCGCAGCCGAGGCCATCGCCAGCGCCCCGGCCCGCCAATACAACCCGCTCTTTGTGGTGGGGGGGGTGGGCGTGGGCAAAACGCACTTGCTGCACGCCATCGGCCATGCCCTGCAAGAGCGCTGCCTGGAGGTGCTCTACGTCAGCGCGGAAGACTTCACCAATGACTTTGTGCGGGCCATCAAAACCAAGCAAACCGAAGCCTTCCGCAACCATTACCGCGATGCCGCCGCGCTGATCATTGACGACGTGCAGTTTATCGCGGGTAAAGAGAGCACCCAGGAAGAGCTTTTCCACACCTTTAACGCGCTGCACAACCGCAATTGCCAGATCATCCTGGCTGCGGACCGCCGCCCCCGCCAGATTGACGCCCTGCAAGACCGCCTGCGCTCGCGCTTTGAGTGGGGCCTGACGGTGGAACTCAGCGCGCCGGATATTGAGAGCCGCCTGCACATCCTGCAACAAAAAGCCGCTCAGCAGGGCGCCGACCTGCCGTTGCCCATCGCAGAGCTCATCGCCAGCCGCCTGCGCGGGAGCGTGCGCGATCTGGAAGGCGCGCTCAATCAGGTCCTGGCGCAATCCGCGCTCACGCGTCAGCCGCTCACGCGGGACTATGCCGAGGCCATCCTGAGCGACTTTTTCCATGTGGAGCTTAACCCCAGGGTGCGGCTGGGCCTGGAAGACATCCTGCACGCCACCGCCACCTATCATCAGATCACCTTAGATGATTTACTGGGCAAAGAGCGTAGCAAACACGTGGCCACCGTGCGCCACATCGCGATTTACATGGCGCGCGAAGAGCTGGACGCCACCCTGCCAGAGATTGGCCGGGCCCTGGGTGGGCGCTCGCATAGCACCATCCTCAATAGCTATAACAAGGTCTGCGAGTGGATCGCCAGCGACCCCACCTTTGACGACAACCTCCGCGCCTTGCGCCAATACCTGCAAAACCTGGCCTCCTGAAGCTCCCAATCGCTTGACGCCCTTTCCCTGCGCGTGTTATCCTGTGGCCATATGTGCATGGCGATGCTGTTCCCCTGTTTAACGACCTGCCTTGGCCCCCACCAGACCTTTTCTGTTGCCTATTCTTATCGCTGGTATCCTAAACTGGCCACGGGCGAGCACCGCGCGAACAGCTAAACCTGCCTGAATCGCAGGGGATCCAACGGTGTTACGCCCTCCGGTGTAGCACCGTTTTTTGGTTCTAATAGAGAGGATAAGCTTGCTTATGATCATCGTGATGCATGCAGAAGCCAGCACCAAGCAAATTTCAGGGGTGGTGGCCCAATTGCGCGGGATGGGCTATGACATCCACATGTCAGAGCACGCCGAACGAACCCTGATTGGCGTGGTGGAAAAAGCCGGGCAGGTAGACGAAAGCGCCCTGCGTGCCCTGGGGGCCTTCCCGGGGGTGGCGGAGATCGTGCCCATGCACCATCCCTACAAAATCGCCAGCCGCGACTTCAACCCAGAGCCTACGCTCATTCCGCTCAATGGCGTGGAGGTGGGCGGGCCGCGCATCGCCCTGATTGCCGGGCCGTGCTCCGTGGAAAGCCGCACCCAAATTCTGGAAACCGCCCATGCAGTCAAAGAAGCGGGCGCAACCGCCCTGCGTGGGGGGGGCCTTCAAGCCGCGCACCTCACCCTTTGCCTTTCAGGGGTTGGGCGAAGCAGGCCTGCAATATCTGGCCGAAGCCCGTGAGCAAACCGGCTTGCCCATCGTAACCGAAATCATGGACCCCAGCCTGATCAACATCGTCTGCCAATATGCGGATGTGTTGCAGGTGGGGGCGCGCAACATGCAGAACTACACCCTGCTGAACGCTGTTGGGCAGTCGCAGCACCCCGTATTACTGAAGCGCGGCATGAGCAGCACCATACAGGAGCTTCTGATGGCGGCGGACTACATCCTCAGCCACGGCAATCGGCGCGTTATGCTCTGCGAACGCGGCATCCGCACCTTTGAAACCGCCACGCGCAACACCTTTGACCTCAACGCGATTCCGGTGCTCAAGCAGCAGACCCATCTGCCCGTGCTTGCGGACCCCAGCCACGCCACCGGCAAGTCCGAATATGTGGAGGCGGCCTCGCGAGCGGCCATCGCAGCAGGCGCTGATGGGCTGATCATCGAAGTGCACATGGACCCGCCCAACGCCGCCTCGGATGGCCGCCAATCCTTGCGCCCGGAGCGCTTTGCGGCGCTGGTGGGCCAACTCAGCCGTATTGCCGAAGCCGTAGATCGGAGCGTATAACCCTGATGTGGCTTAAAGATTGTCACCTGCATGTCGTTGGGTTGGGCCTGATGGGGGGCCTCGTTGGCGCAGGGGGTGCGTGGCAAGGTCCGGCGCATCAGCGGCACCGACGTTTGACCCAGAGGTACAAAGTGCGGCGCTACGCGATGGCGTCA
>JAAUUD010000052.1 GCA_012031655.1 Anaerolineae bacterium
CCCACGGTGATCTCCGCGATGTATAAAACGGCCACGGCGGGCCCCACCGATACCCGCCACGCGGTGAGGATGCTGCCAAGGGAGGCGGGCAGATATACAAACCAGTACAAGGCGCGACGGCCTGCCCCCAAAGAACGCACCGAGGCGAGCAGATCAGGCGGCAGGCGTTGGGCCTCATCCCGCACGACGACCAAGATTTGGAAGAACACAATGCTCACGATGAGGGCGATTTTGGAATCGTCATTGATGCCATACACAATGAGGAAAACGGGCAGGAATACCACCTTCGGAATGGGATAAATCAGGGCAAGGACGGGCGCAAACAGCCGATTGAGCGTATCAATGCAGCGCAACGCCGTATAAATGGTGGTCGCGGCGGCGGGTTTGTCTTGCTTGATGGTCTCGCCAAACCATGGCGCACGATCCAGATAGACGTTGACTTCTGTGGCGAGCGCCACCGTGGCTTGCAGGGCATCGCGCAGTTTGACGCGCTCATAGAGTGCAGCGACCTCATCAACGCCTGCTTCTACCCGCGCGATGATCTCCTCATCCAGGGGGCGAAGGCTGCCGGGGTCTGGCACGCGGCTTTCAAAGTGCTTGATGGCAAACTTGAGCACTCGATTGACCAGATTGCCCCACTTGGCCAGCAGCTCATTGTTGTTGCGGGCCACAAAGTTCTCCCAGTTCCAGTCGGCATCGCGGGTTTCGGGAGCGTTAGCCGTCAGGTAGTAGCGGATGGCGTCGGGGTCGTAGCGGTCCAGCAGCTTTCAGTGCGCTGATGTACCAGTTGCGACTTTTGGAGAACTGCTTGCCCTCCAGGTTGAGGTACTGATTTGCGGGCACATCATAGGGCAGGTTGATTGGCGCCTCATCCTCGCGATAGATGCCGCTGGCACCCAGCAACTCGGCCTGCCAGATGATGGTATGGAACAGGATGTTATCCTTGCCGATGAAGTTGTAGATGCGGGCCTGGGGGTTATACCACCACTGCTGCCAGGCATCCGGTTGGCCGATGTTGCTGGCCCATTCGATGCTGGCGGTCAGATAGCCCATCACGGCTTCGAACCACACGTACATCCGCTTGCCAGCCCAGGCTGGGTCATCAAGCGGTAGCGGGATACCCCAGTCAATGTCGCGGTGATGGGTCGCCGCGCAGGTCCGCCACATTCTTGAGCGTCTCGTTGAGCACGGCTTCGCGCCAGTGCTGCTTGTCTTGCAGGTAGGTTTGCAATTGTGGCACCAAGCGCCCCAGTTCCAGGAAGTAGTGCTCGGTCTCGCGGATGACCGGCGGGGTGCCGTCCAGCTTGCTACGTGGATGGATGAGGTCCAGCGCGTTGAGCAGGCTGCCGCAATTGTCGCACTGATCGCCCCGCGCGTTCTCGAAGCCGCAAACCGGACAGGTGCCCTCCACGTAGCGGTCCGGCAAAAAGCGCCCTTCGGACTCGCTGTAGAACTGCTGCTGTGTTTCGCGGTAGAGGTAGCCGCGTTCGTTGAGCAGGGTAAAGATATCGCGCGCGATGCGGTGGTGGTTTTCGGTGTCTGTGTGGGTGAAGAGATCGTAGCTCACCCCCAACTGGCGCTGCGTTTCCAGAAACCGCTCGTGATAGTGCGTAAAGAGCGCCTGTGCCGTGATGCCGCGCTTATCCGCCTCAACGGAAATCGGCGTACCGTGGGCATCGGAACCGCTGACCATCAAAACATGGTTGCCGCGCAGCCGGTGATAGCGCGCAAAGATATCCGCAGGCAGGTAGGCGCCTGCCAGGTGCCCCGCGTGCAAGTCGCCATTGGCATAGGGCCAGGCCACTGAAACATGAATATAGTCTGCCATCCTCGTCCTTTCTGGTCGCTCGCGCCGATTGTACCGATAAAAACAAAAAACCGCCGGGACTTCCGACGGTTTGCACTGGTGTTCAAGCGGCGCGCTACACACCCAGGGCTACCGCCCCGGTAGCCAGTGCAAGCCAGCCATCATCATGCGAAAAATCGTGCCGTTCATGCTTTTCATCATACGCGATTGGGGCTATGGGCGTCAAGCCAGCCGTGTTAAACTGGCACTAGAACACCTGGGTTGGTTGGGCGATCGCGGGGTGCGCTGCACCCTGAGGAAAGTCCGCACTCCCCAGAGCACGGTGCTGGCTAACAGCCAGGCGGGGTAACCCGACGGAAAGTGCCACAGAGAACAGAGTGCCCGGCCCCGCCGGGTGAGGGTGAAAAGGTGCGGTAAGAGCGCACCAGCGCGTTTGGTGACAGGCGCGGCTTGGTAAACCCCACCGGGAGCAAGGTCAAGCAGGCGCAAGGGGCGGCTCGTCCCGTTTGAGCGCCGGGTAGACCGCAAGAGGCGGTGTGTAAACATCGTCCCAGATAGATGATCGTCACCGGAAACGGCACAGAATGCGGCTTATAGGCTGGCCCGGGTGTTCCCCTGCTGCAAGTGGCCACTTCGCGAAACCCAGGGTTGAGTTTTGGGGGCAGGCTGCTATACTGTCAGGTGTTGGGCCTGTAGCTCAATGGCAGAGCAGGTGCCTTTTAAGCACTTGGTTGGGGGTTCGAATCCCTCCAGGCTCACAAAGATGAAAATCCAGGCAAGCAGACCAGCTTTAGCGCTGGTCTTTTTCTTTGATTGAGGCACCTACCCGCTGCCCTCACACACCAGAGGACGTCTGCAAAAAGGCTAAAGTCCGTTCCCAGGCCAGGGCCGCCGCAGCGGGGTTGTGTGCATCAGTGCGGTCAGGTTCAAAAAACCAGTGCCCGGTTTCGGGATAGCTGTAAAACGTCACTGGGCGCCCAGCCTGTCTGAGGGCGCTTTCCAGGGCTGCCACACTGCTCTGAGGTTCAAAGGGGTCGTTGGCCGCAAAATGCCCCAGGTAGGCCGCTTGTGACTTCTGGAAGTCTGCCGGGCCAGTGCCATAGAACAGCACCACCTTTCGAACCCGCTCTGGGTCGCTGGCAGACAGATCAAGGGCATAGAAAGCCCCCAACGAGAAGCCGACCGCCGCCAGACCTTCGGGCGCGCTATGTGCCAGCGCGCGCAGGAAGGCGGCAGCATGGGCCAGCTGGGCACGAGCCTGGTCTGCCCGCTCAGCCAGCGCAGCGACCAGGGCTTCGGCCTCGTCAATTTGATCAGTGACCGTGCCATGATAAAGGTCCGGGGCAAAGGCCACAAACCCGGCGGCGGCCAAGCGATCACAAAAGGCTTTCAGGGTGGCGTTGAGACCCCACCAGGCATGTAAAACCAGCACAGGCTGGCCTGTATTGCCCTGCTCAGGCATCGCCAGGTATCCATCCGGTTGAGAAATCCCCATTTTCGAAGCTCCTCTGGCAAAGCGGCGCTATTGTTGTAGGTAATGCTGCGGGTGAAGCACGCCGGACGGCGCGTTACACCACCCCGCGCAGGCGTAACAGCAGGTCGTTCAGGGCGGGCTTGCAAAGCGTGCTACCCGGCAAAAACGACGCATCGCGGGCTTGCTCCAGGGCATTGAACAAACGCCCGGTTTCGGCAGTGTGAAAATCGATGCTCAGTTCCAGGGCGGCATCCGCTTCGGAGCCTGCGCGCTTCTGAGCGATCAGTTCCGGCAGGTAGGGCAAATGAAAGATGGCCTGTAGTGTATTGAGGTCGGCTTCAACCTGGCCGCTCTGCATCAGGTGCACGCCCGTAAGCAGCAAGCGATAGCTGTGCAACAGGGGGCCAAGCCGGTGCGGTGTTTCCCAAAGAAAACGCTGCCAGTGGCTCCGGGCTGCGCTCAGGTAATAATGGGCATGCTGGCGCGTGATGCAATCTGGTGCGAGGGTCCGCAGTTCCTCGTGCCAGGGCGTGCTCTGCAACACCCAGGGCGAGGAGACCTGTTCCAGCACCTGGCCATTACGCTTGAGCAACAACCCCAGATAGGCGACGGCATCGTGGGTTTTCAGGTCGATCTGCACAACGCCCGCCGTAGACAACGCCTGATAAGTGGTTGGCGGCGCATCCAGCCCCAACAGCTCAGCCAGCGGCAGCAAGTGCATCCCACGCACCTCATAGTCGGAGTCCGGCGAAGGATAGCCCTCCAGATGAGCGCCACCCAGCGCAGCAAATAGCAGCGGGTAGGGGTGTTGATCAAGCTGTGAATCCAACGCTGGGGACAGTGGTAGCATGGTCAGGGCGCCAAGTTCCTTTGTGCAGGTTCGCCTGTTGCGTGCCCAGTGTAGGCGATTGCTGTGGCCCTGTAAAGGTCCCGTCTAACTGACCCATTCGACCCGCTCTTTTACGCCACAGCCCCCGCCGCAGCGCGCCCTAGGGCGCGCCATGGCGGGGACTCGCTACACAACAATCTCACCTGCTGCCCCCGCCATAGCGCCTGCGCTAGCCAATCCCGGAGACAACCACCTGCACATCGCCGTCTTCATCAAAGACGCCCTGCGTATTGCCGATGAGTTCAACCACTTCGCCATTTGCCAGGTTGGTTACCTCCACCGTAACGCCCGGTGGCGCACTGATCACCTGCACAATCACATCGCCATTCTCCAGCACGCCCACCGTCACCTGCACACCAGGCGGGACCACGATCACGCTGTTGCCGGCGCGCAGGATTGTCTCTGCGGTAGACTCGGTGATCACCAGTTGCCCCGCATCGATGCTCAGCGTTGGCGGCAGGGTGGCACTTCCCAGGTCCAGCAAAGTGACGCGCGCAGCGCTGGAAACATCAATGGTGATCCCGCCCAGGGAAATAAAGCCTTCTGCATCTGCCCAGGCAAAACTCACCAGGCCGCGTGTCCCATCCGGGTTGATGGGCGGGGCTAAAGTCACGAAGAACAGCCCCCCCGAAACCTCGGCTTCAATCCCGCCTACCCGGATCGCAAACAGAAGCCCGCTGGCCAGCAAGCGCGTAAAGTCCAGCACCGCCCCGCCGGCTGTGATATTGATCACGATGTTACCGCTGGCGGTTTCTCCAAAGAAAATCGCGTTTTCCAGCTCTGGTTCCAGGCGTGCCAGTTCCACAGGGGGCACGGCGTTGGCTACGGCATCGTCAGAAACAGCCTCAACCAACGCAGCCTGGATGTCAGTCCCGGTCGCATTGGCCAGGGCAGCCCCAATGGCGTCGCGCGCGCTGGGATGCGCCAGGGCCGCCGCCACGCCGACTGCCTCAATGACATCAAAGGCGGATTGGGTAGCCGCGGCCACTGCAATCTCCACGGCGCTGGCGGGGTCAACTGCCAGCGCCAACAGCACAATCGCCAACACAGCGTCTGCATCAGCAGCAAAGGGCACCACCGCCGCCACAATATCCGCCGAGGCTGCCGGATTTATCGCCAGAGCGGCTTCTGTCACAAAAGCCAGCAGGTCTGGGTTAGACCGCGCCACAGCGCCTGCAATCTCTGCCGCCGCAAAGGGGTTGGTTTGCAATGCAACTTCGATAATTGTTTCTGCGAGGTCCGGGTTTGCTTGCAGGGCAGACGCTACGACTTCGCCTGCCAGGGCAGCAGAAGCTTCCAGGTCAGCCGGGTTATTTGTGTTGCGGATCACGCTCGCCACAATTTCCAAGGTCAGCAGTGGCGCCTGGTCGAGCGCAGCAACCGTGATTTCAGCAGCGGCGGCTGGGTTAGCGGCAGCCCCGGCCCCGGCGATAGCCACGATCAGGTCTGGGTTGACCGCGCCAGCGGCCTCCACCAATTCGGCAGCTTCCGAAGGGCTGGCCGCACTGACTGCCGTATAGAAGGCCGCGTCTGCGGCATTGGCCTCGGTGGGGTTGGGGTCCAGGTAGTCCTCCACGCCATCGCCATCGGTGTCTGGGGCAGTTAAGTCCACGAACAGCCCATTAGAAAAGGTCAGGTCACCGATGGCGTCATTACTCCAGGCAGCACCAACCAAGGCCCCAGCGACGACTTCCATCCGAAAGTCGGTCCCGCGGATCGAAGCCGTCGCGGTCCCTGTAGCATCGCGCACATTGACCACTGTTTCTGTTTCCAGTGTATTTTCCAGGCTATACAACACGTTGCCTGTGAGTTGCGTCAGGTTGATAACGGGATCATCTTCCATCAATTGCTGGATGGAAAAGCTCCCAGGGCCGTATAACTCGGCATCGATCAGAATACGCAAGCCATTGAAGAAAATGGCTTCGCCCAGGGCGTCTTCCTCCCAGCGAATCTGATAGCCTTCTTCAAGCGACACACTCTCGGTGACCGGGGCAAAGGTCTCACCCGGGGCAGCGACTTCTACCGTGCCTTGGAGAACAGTCAGGGTGGCTGGGGCAGTTTGCGCCCATCCACTGAGCGGACGTGGCAACCAGCCGGTCAACAGGCTTGCCAGAGCAAAGATCAGGATGGTTCGCTGCATGTGTTTTCTCCTATGTTAGATATGTTAGACCACTTACAAAGAAGGCATCTCAAAGATAGCATGGTAAGCCGAGGGTGGCCATGCACCAACCGGTTGCGTTTGGGGTATCCAGGCTGAGCCGGTAGCCGCCTGCCACGGAGTTCAGCGAGCGCGGCTTTCGCTGCCAACAGGTTTGCTATAGCGCCCGTAGCCATAGTAGTAATAGTAGCTGCTGGTGCGGGCGGTCAGCCGATTGAGCACCACACCGCTAACTTCCACCCCCACTTGCCGGAATTGCTCCACAGCGCGGATGAGGCTCTCGTGGCGCGTTTTTCCGGCTTCCACCACCAGCAACACCGACGCGCCAACAGCGGAACCCAAAGGCACGCTGTCTGTAACGGCCAGCACGGGGGGGCAGTCAAAAATAATGGCCTCCACCCCCAGCATTTCTTCCAGTTGCTTGCAGAGCGCGAGGATATGCTTGCCACCCATCCATTCTGCCGGGCTGGTGGGCAGCGCACCGCTCGTGATCACCCGCAAGTGCGGCTGGGAAGATTGCTGGAGCACCTCGTACAGCTCTTGCAGGGTAAACCCGGCCTGCCCAGTGAGCGGTTTGGCAAACAGAGTGCTCAGGCCAATGTGGTTATCCAGGCTAAAGACGCGGTGCAACTGCGGTCGGTGCAGGTCTGCGTCAATGAGCACGGTTTCGACCCCGGATTGCGCCAAAGCAACCGCCAGGTTAGAGGCCGTCACCGTCTTGCCTTCTGCAATACGCGCACTGGTGACGATCAGACGCCGCAGGGGGTTTTCGCGCCCGAAGAGGATGTTGGTACGCAGGGCGCGGTAGCCCTCCACTGCGGTTGACCCCGCCGCATTGAGCGTGATCAGCTTTTCTGCGTAGGTTTCGTTGCGCTTTCCAAAACGGATGATCCCGCCCAGCACCGGCAACTCGACCGCAATGCGCACATCCTCCGTGGTGCGAATGCTGTTGTCCAGATATTCAATGAGCAGGGCCAGGCCAAAAGCCAGGGCCACGCCCAGCAAGCCAGCCAGAAGGGCGTTGCGCAGGCTGTTGTTGTTGATGGGTTCGCTGGGCGCCAGCGCAGATTCCACCACGCGCAATGTATTGGTCTGGCTATCGACTGTGCTCAGCGAGATAGAGAGTTCTGCCACGGTCTGTTGCCATCCAGAAAGATCTTCCAGCAAATCCGCGCGTTCATCACGCAGGGTCGCTGCTTCCTCGGCGCTGGGGTTCTGATCCAGTTGTTGGTCCACGCGCTGGATTGCCTGCCGCGCCACGGTGATCTGCTCGCCCAGGGCTGTAATTTCCGCCTGGAGCAGGTCTTGCTGAATCTGTTGTTGGGGTGTGAGGTTGGTTGGGCTGGTGAAGATCAGTTGATTCGCCAGTTCGTTGGCGATCAGCGCCGCCTGGACGCGGTTAGGATCCTCCACTGAAATCGTCAGAATAGAGGTCTCTGGCGTGATGCTTGTTAAAACACGGTTGGCCAGGGTCCCCGGCGAGAGATCAAGGTCCAGGGCTTCGATAGTTGCTTGCAGGGTTGGCCGCACCGTAACCAAGCTGGCATAGGTATTGGCAAGCGTAGCAGCGGTTTGGATCTCCCCCCGATCCCGGGTTCGGGTCCTGGGAGAACCCGCCAATGAACACGCGAACCTGCGCCCGGTATGCATCGGGTTGGGCCTCGCCCCACACAAAAACCAACCCACCCACCACGATGCCCACCACAACCATCAACCACCACCACCGCCGCACCAACTGAACATATTGAGCAAGTTCCACTGGCCTTTTTTCCTCCATTTCTGAAATCGTTGGCTGTAGCCAGGCGGTCCCTACCGACTGTAAACGATCCTGAATGGCCTTCGCTGGCCACCTGGCCCTTTTTTAAGTAAGATTATCAGGGATTGCTTTTGCCTAATCTCAATGTGCGCTTACCGATGGATAAAGGACGTGTATGAGTACGGAAAACCAGGATACACGGCGACTTACGGACGTTCTGCGCGATTCGCCCGCCACCGCCAGCCCCACCCCAGTCCCCCAGCGCCGTAAACGTCGTAAGAAAAACCTGCTGCGCCGCGTACGCCCGATGGTGCTGGTTTATCCGCTGGGCCTGCTGGTGATTGCAGGGGTGGCGCTGGCGGTGCTGGCGTCGCTGGCGGTTTCGGATATGCGCCGGGCAGAAGCCGACCTGGACACGGTGTTGAACAGCGTTCAGGATAAACCGGCCACTGACCTCACCCTGGAGGACTACACCCAAATCCGCGACGCGCTGGCCGCCCTGCATCAATCGCTGGGGCAGGTTCAGCAGCGCACGCTGCCTGTGCAATGGGTTGACTTTGTGAATGCCAACCTGCAAACGCAATTTGCGCTTTTGCAGGTGGCCATCCATGCCACAGAGGGCACGCTGGACTTTCTGGCTGGGTTGGAACCAACCATTGCCTTGCTGGAAAAAGGCGGCATCGCCAGCCCAAGGGAGGGCGAAGCAATGCCTGCGGGCAGCTTTCAGGGCGAGGCCCTGGGCCAGCGCAGCGCCGAACTTTTGCGCGCGGGTCGCGGGCGCTTTCTGACCGCACAAGCCAGCCTTGACCAGGCCCAGACCCTGTTGGCAGGGCTGGAACTGAGCGACGTTTCGCCGGAAGTGCTGCTGGAGGTCGAAACACTGCAACAATATGTAACGGATATGGCACTGTATAATGCCCTGGCGCTGGAGGCTCCGCAGACGCTCAACCTGGTCATGGGGTTGGAGGCCGAGCAAGCCTATCTGGTGCTTTCTCAGAACAATGACGAACTGCGCCCCAGCGGGGGGTACATCAGCACCTGGGGATGGTTTACTGTGCGGAACGGACGCGTGCGCGATTACGCCTACTTCCCGACCACGCTGGAAACCCCAGACATGCCCGACCCCGCCCTGGGTGCCGACCTGGACCTCCCGACCTGGTGGTTTGAATACGAAATTCCCGTAACCGCGGCCTGGGATGGCAGCTGGCACGCCGACTTCCCCGAGACGGCTCGCCTGGCCGCCTGGTACTACAACAACGGGCGCAATCCGCATACTCCTATCCAGAATGTGATGAGCATTGATCTGACCGCCCTGCAATACATCCTGAATGGGCTGGGCGAAGTCTACGTGGCGGCGTATGACCGCTTCGTTACCCCGGAAAACTTCCGCCAGGTGATTTATGAAATCCGCGCTGAACCGGGAGATGATAGCGCCCATAAGGATTTTCTGGCGGCGCTCTTCACAGAGATGATGGCCGCCTGGCAGGCCGCGGACCTGGGGCAGCGTAACGCCATTAACCGGGGCATCTTGCAAGCCCTGCAAGAAAAGCACCTGATGCTCTACTACGCGGATGAAGACGCCCAGGCAGCCATTGCGGCGCTGGGCTGGGATGGCCGCCAGACCCCCGGCATCAGACATGATTACCTGATGGTGGCGGATGCCAACATCGGCAGCAAGTCGTCCAGTTCGGTGCGGCGGCAGATCACCTACGATGTCATGATCGATACCGATCAACAGGTTGAAAGCCGCCTCTCGCTGAACTACAACTTTCCGGCAACCGTGGCCGAGCAAGACCCCGCCGTGCACCCAGCGCACTATGGCAACCTGCGCGACTACTTCACGCTCTTGCAGGTTTTGCCCCGGCTTCGGCAACGCTGGAAGCAGCGGTTAACCTCGTGAATACGGAGGTGACGGTGGTTGAGGGAGACGCGCACACGCGTTTTGTGGGCCGGGTGAACGTGGGCTACAACGAAAGCCGCCGCGTGCGCTTTGAATATACGGTTGCAGATGCGATTGATCGCCTGGGGAGTTACCACCGCTACCAACTCCTGATCGAAAAACAACCGGGCAGCCAGTTTGACGGCGTTACCGTGACCATCACCCTGCCGCCAGGCGCCCAGGTGGTTTCGGCCACGCCAGAACCCACCAGCGAATACCAACTGGGGCCAAGCGTGCTGGAGTTCAACCTGGCACTGACGCGCGATATATGGATCACGGTTATATATGAGTAGCCAACCCTTCGCGCTTGCTGCGCGCTTGCTGGGCCCGCTTGGCCAGGCTCAGCAATTCTTCGCGCAGCAGGGCGTCCTCGCCTGTAGCGGCAGTCCCCAGCAGGCCTTCAACCTCCTGGAGGAGGGCCAGGCCATCTACGGGTAAGGAGCGGAGCGCAAAAATGTAGGGATGTTCGGTTTGATGCCGGGTTTCGCCAGGGATCAGCAGGTTTTCGTGCAGCACCTCCCCAGGCCGCAAGCCCGTCACCTTGAATTCAATATCCAGATGCGGGCGCAAGCCGCACAACCGCACCATGCGTTCGGCCAACTCCACAATCAAGACGCGCTCGCCCATTTCTAACAGGAAGATGTCGTCGCTGTGGGTCAGGCAAGCGGCCTGGATTACCAGATGCGCGGCCTCAGGAATGCTCATGAAGTAGCGCGTCATGCGGCGGTCGGTGATGGTGATTGGCCCGCCGTGCATAATCTGCTTTTCGAAGAGCGGCACTACGCTGCCACGACTACCAACCACGTTCCCAAAGCGCACGCTGGTCATGCGTGGTGTACGCTGCGGGACGCTCTGGGCAAGTGCCTGCACCAGCTTCTCACAAATGTACTTGGTTGCCCCCATCACGCTGCTGGAATTGACCGCCTTATCTGAAGACACCAGCACAAACGAACGCGCCTGATAGCGTTGTGCCAGGCTGGCGACGTTGCGCGTCCCACCAATGTTGACCCGCACCGCCTCAGTCGGGTAGCCTTCGAGCATGGGAACGTGTTTGTAAGCAGCGGCATGAAAAATAACCTCTGGCACAAGCCGGGCAAAAATGCGTTCCAGCCTATCCTTGTGCGTAACATCGGCCAGCACCGGGGTGAGCTTGAGTTCTGGGTGTTTGGTGTGCAGTTCGCTCAGGATGTCGAACAGGCCACTCTCGTTGTTGTCCAGCAAGATGAGTTCCGTGGGCCGATGGCGCGTGAGTTCGCGGCAGATTTCGGAGCCGATAGAACCTGCCGCGCCAGTGACCATAATGCGCCGTTGCTGCACGCCCTGCACATCTCCCATCAGCGTGAGCTGCGCTGAGGGGCGCCCAATGATGTCTTCGATACGCACATCCCGTAGCGGTTGGACCTGTGCTTTTTCCTGCGCTACCTCCAGCACATCTGGCATCATCTTGATTTGTGCTGAGGTCGTCTGGCACAGGTCAGGATGCGCCGGAACTCGCGGCTGGCGATGTTGTGGATAGCTAGCACGATTAGCTCAATTTGATGGTCGTGCACCAGACGGGGGATATCCTCGGTGGTTCCCAGGATGGCTTTGCCCTCGACCAGCATGTGTAGCTTGGAGGGGTCATCATCCGCAAAACCAAGGATGTTAAAGGGGCGGGCTTTTTCCTCCAGGCGGCGCGCGTGCATCACAAAAAGCTGCCCGGATTGCCCGGCCCCAACCACCAGCACGGGGGTTCGCCGCGTTGCCAAGGGAGCCTGCCCCCCCAGCAAAAGCCGGGTCCGCCACCAGACCCCCCGCACCAGGCGCGACCGATAGCGCAAGGCCGTAAAGGCCATCAGGCTAAAGGCCAGCCCCAGCACAATAACGCTCCTGGGCAGGGGCCGCCCCAACACCTCATTCAGCGCCAGGTTGAGCACCATCGCCTGCGCCACGGCAACGATGAGCACGCGTACACTGTGGCCGCTGGTTTGCTTCCAGATGTAGCGGTAGGTGCCATTGAGCTGTAACATCAAAGAGGTCACAAATGCATTGAGCAGGATAGCAGTCACATCCCCACGATAGAAATTCAGCGAGGCCAGCGTGCGCCCAAAGTACACCGCTGTGTAGCCCAACACCACCATGAAGATATCGGTAGCGACCCAGGCGATATGGTAAAGCTGCAAACGCACCGCACGCCTGGCACCCAGGGTACGCAAGATGTTATTCAAGCTTTTTGCTCCCACTCTGCAAAGCGATCGTGCTAACAATTTTCATGATAGCACAAAGGCTTAAATTGAAGAGAAATGTAATACTTTTGGCCACCTTTTAAATCCTACAGGCAGCCCCCTTTGGCCAGGATCATCTGGCGCGGAGAAAGGCAACAGCCGGATGGCTATGCAAGCGCCGTACCAAGCCAGTCACCAGCGCCAACTGGTCTTCGGTCAGGGCAGTTCCAGAGGGCAGGCAAAGGCCATCTCGAAACAGGCTTTCTGCGACCTGCCCGCCCACCACTTCATAATCCTGAAAAACAGGCTGGCAGTGCATCGGCTTCCACACCGGGCGCGACTCAATATTATGAGCTTCCAGGTGCAGGCGGATCTGCTCGCGGTCCATCCCAAATTGCGCTGCATCTACCCGCAAGACGGTTAGCCAGCGGGTATGGCGCCCATAGGGGGCTTCTTCCTGAAAAGTGAGGCCAGGCAGCGCGCCAAGCTGGGCCTGATAAACGGCGTGGATGGCGCGTTTGCGCTGTACGCGTTCTTCAATCACCTGAAGTTGGGCGCAGCCAATCGCGGCCAGGATGTTGCTAAGCCGGTAGTTATAGCCAATCTCCTGATGCTCGTAGTGCGGCACGGGCTCGCGCGCTTGGGTGGCCAGCTTGCGCGCCACCTCTACCAGGCGCTGATCCCCAGAAACCAGCATTCCACCGCCGGAAGTCGTAATGATCTTGTTGCCGTTAAACGAAAAAACGCCAGCCGTTCCGAGGGTGCCGGGGTGTTCTCCACGATAGCGGCTACCCAGGCTTTCGGCGGCATCTTCAATGATGGGCACTCCATAATGCGCACACATCGCCCGGATAGGGTCCATGTCCGCCGCCTGGCCGTAAAGGTGCACGGGCAACACGGCGCGGGGTAGCTTTCCACGCCGGGCGCGCGTTTTGAGGGCATCTTCCAGCAAATTCGGGTCCATATTCCAGAAACGCGGCTCGCTGTCAATAAACACCGGGAGTGCTCCCAGATAATGGATAGGGTTCACGCTCCCAGCAAAGGTGAGGGTCGATACCATAACCTCATCGCCACGCTGAACGCCTACGCCCATTAAGGCCAGGTGCAGGGCCGCAGTTCCAGAGACCAGCGCAACAGCATATGGCGCGCCAGTGTAGGCACAAAAGTGTTCTTCAAACTGTGCCAGATGAGGCCCTGCTGGGGCCACCCAATTCTCCGCGAAGGCTTGCTGCACTAATGATAATTCGGCACCGGACATGTGCGGCGGTGAGAGATAAATTCGTCCAGCCATTGTTGTATCCCCTTTGTGTTCTGATGTGCTGAGGGCCTACCAGCGCGCCGGAATGCCTTTGGCCACTACACCTGGTGGGATGTCGCCAGTGACCACGGCGCCCGCGCCGATGGTGGCTTGCTCGCCAATGTGGCAACCCGGCAACACGCAGGCTCCGATGCCGATGAGGGCGCCAGAGCCAACCGTCACCCCACCCGCCAGATGCACACCGGGCGCAAGGTGTGCGAAATCACCAATCGTGCAGTCGTGGTCTATTGTTGCCCCGGTATTGAGGATGACATGCGCGCCCAGCACAACATCTACCCCCACGATGCTCCCTGCCAGGCAGACGCTCCCTGGCCCCACCTGGACGGCTTCCGCGAGGGTCGCGGCGGGATGCACCACCCTCGTCCAGGGTGGCACCTGGGGATGCGCGGCCAATTGCTGTGCCAGGCGTTGCCGGATTGTGTTGCTGCCAATGGCGATGACCAAACCCTCAGGGGCCAGTGTGGGCCAGTGCTGGCAAGCGCCCAAAACAGGTAGGCCCAGCACCTGTTGCCTGCTGAGCTGAGGCGCATCATCCAGAAAGCCAAGCACAACTTGCCCCTGGCGCCGCAGTGCCTCGGCAATAACTTTGCCGTGGCCCCCCGCCCCGATGATCAGGATGCCTTCAGCCACGGCCTGAACCGCCCAGGAACTCGCTCATGGTGGCTTCGCCCGGTTGGCTGATGCCCTCGCGCCGGAGGACCTTCCAGAGGGTGAGAACCAGGATTTTCAGGTCTAACCAGGCGGAGCAGTGCTCCACGTACCAAACATCCAGGGCAAAGCGGGCTTCCCAATGCAGGGCATTGCGCCCATTGACCTGTGCCCAGCCCGTGATGCCCGGGCGCACCGCGTGGCGTTGGGCCTGTTCGGGCGAGTAGCGTTCCAGATATTGCATCAACAGCGGGCGCGGACCCACCAGGCTCATCTCGCCCTTCAACACGTTCAGCAGCTCTGGCAGTTCATCCAGGCTGGAGGCGCGCAAAAAGCGCCCCAGGGGCGAGAGTCGGTCAGCATCTGGCAAGAGCTGGCCCTGGCTATCGCGCAGGGTAGACATCGTGCGAAACTTATAGAGCGTGAAGGGCTGGCCATGCTGCCCTGGGCGTTGCTGTGTAAAGAGCACTGGCCACCCCAGCTTGATGTACACCCATCCACCCAGCAATAGCAGCAAAGGCGACAGTCCAACCAAACCCAACCCGGCCAGCAAAAAATCCAGAGGACGCTTAAACCATCGGCAGTACATCAGTTTTTAGCCCTCGCCACGCTGCTCAGGATGCCTTCAACCTGGCGCGCCAGTTGGTCGCGGTCAAAGTGTGACCGCGCCAGGCGAGCGGCTTGCTGCCCAGCGTGGGTAACACGGGCCTCGTCTGCCAGAAAATCTGCCAGTGCCAGCGCGGCGGCAGCGGGGTCCTCTGCGGGCAACACCACCCCACAGGCCCAGCTGTGGATGAGGTCCGCCAGCCAACCGCCGTGGTTGATGGCAATCGGTTTGCCCGCCGCCAATGCATCAAAGAACTTGTTGGCCGAGTTATTCCATAGTGGCTCGCGCGGGATGACCGTCGAAGTGGCCAGGCTGGCCGCCGCCAGGATCGCCGGAACCTGATTTTTGGGGACGGGCTCCCAGAGGGTCAGGTTACGATCGAGCACCCCACAGGCTTCAGCCTGCTGGCGGATCTTTTCTCGCTCTGCGCCGTCGCCTACCAGCAAAAAATGCACCGCCGGATTAAGCCGTTGGAGGTGCGTTGCAACCTCCACCAGATAGCCCAGCCCGTTGACATAGCCAAAACTCCCGGTGTAGACCACCAACGGTTGCTCTGGGGTAAGCCCCAGTGCCAGACGCACCTGGTCGCCATGCCTGGGCGAGACGCTAAAGAAGTGAATATCGCTGCTGTTCGGCACCACCGAAACGGGCGTGGCCGGAGCAGCTTTCTGGCGCACGCCCTGTGCCATGGAGGGCGAAAGCGCCACCACATGCGCCGCCGAGCGATAGCTCAGCCACTCTAAACCAGCGGCCAGGTGGCGCAAGAGCGGGTTACGTAGCGCGCCCATCGCGATGGCACCTCTGCAGAGGTCGC
>JAAUUD010000053.1 GCA_012031655.1 Anaerolineae bacterium
CACTCCCACCTCGGTTGCCCTGCTGCCCGGCCTCGACCCCCACCATTCAGGCCCTGAAACATGCGCACTAGCGCACGGCTAATGCGTCGATAGCTGGTGAGGATGTCGCCCTCTGCTAAGGCGTGATCCTGCGGAAAGCTCAGGCTGTAGGTCAGTTCATCCGTGTGCAGAATGGCGCGCCCGCCCGTGGGGCGCCGGACCAGGGTCCAAGCGCGGCTCCGTAAGCGATCCAGGTCCACATCTTCAGCCCGTTGGGCATAGCCCAGCGAAAGGCAAGCGGGTTGCCAGCCATACAACCGGAGGGTGGGGGGCACCAGCCCATCCCCAACCGCCTCCATTATGGCCTGGTCCGTGGCCATGTTCGTAACGCCATCTTGGAAGGGAGAGAGTAGTAAGCGCATCGTGGGTTTGTTGTGTTTGCTTCTTGTTATACAATAGCATAACGTTGGCCAAACAAGCAGAGGTGATCGTGGAACCGACGCGCAAACATCCTGACCACGCTTCTCAAGCAGCGCACGGTGACCCATCCAGTTACGACTACGAGCGGCTAGGGCAAGCGCACCCACGCCAGGGAGGGCACTGGTATGCTACCCCAGCGGGGCAGGCTAGCCTGCCCCGCCCGGTCCCCCCGGCCCCGGAAAGTGCCGCTGCTGCCATTGCCACCCAGCCACATAACTTCCCGGCGGTGCCTGCACCACAGCCCATGTTGCCGCCCGCGCCACCATCCGCTGCCCCGACAACGCCCGAAGATTGGGACCGCGCCAGCCGCATCCGGCAACGCATTGATGCGCGGCGGCGGCGGCGGGCTGCCGGGTTGCCAGAAAACTGGGCCTGGGTGGTGATTGCCAGCGCCTTGTTGGGCTTAACCCTGGTGGTCAGCGCGTTGTTGATTTTCTTGGTGCGCTATGCAATGTCAGATAGCGGAGGTAGCCAGGCGGTGGCGCTGGGCCCCAGATCGAACCCACCTCAATCCTGTTCTCCAATGATGAAACAGCGGTTGGCGGTGCCCTGGAAGGCAATAGCCTGGATATTGACTCCAAAAAGTGGGATGGCACGGAGCGTTTTACGATCCTGCTGCTCGGCCTGGATAAGCGCCCCGACGAAGCCGGGACGGCCTTCCGCACGGATACGATGATCCTGGTGAGCCTGGACCCCCGCACCAACCAGGTTGGCATGCTCAGCATTCCGCGTGACACCTATGTCGAAGTGCCCTACGCCGGTATCCAGCGCATCAACACAGCTTACATGATTGGCGAGCTAGAACAGCCCGGCAGTGGGGCGCGCCTGGCCATGCAGACTGTGCAGTATAACTTTGGCATCCGCGTCAACGATTATGTGACCGTGGATTTTCAGACCATAATTGCGTTGATCGACGCCATCGGTGGGGTTGACGTAGAAGTGCCGCAAAATATCGTGGATTACGCCTACCCTACCATGAACTATGGCACGGAAGTTTTCCAGATTGCGGCTGGGTGGCACCACCTGGATGGAGAAACCGCGCTCAAATACGCCCGCACCCGCCATTCCAGTGATGATATTGACCGTGCGCGGCGGCAGCAGCAGGTTATTTATGCGGTGCGTGACCGGGTAACGAGCCTGGATATGCTGGATGACCTGGTTTTGCAGGCGCCGATGCTCTACGCAGACCTGCGTAGCGGCATTCAGACAGGCCTGAGCTTCGATCAACTGGTGGCACTGGCGCTATGGGTGGCGGATGTCCCCCGCGAGAACTTCACCAACAGTGTCCTGAGCTGGGAGTACCAGACCAGCTACCAGACCGAAACAGGGGCTTCGGTATTGGTGCCTAACCGCTGGCGCATCGGGCAGTTGATGGTGGAGACCTTTGGTGTGGATTACAGCCAGTAGGGCCGAAGCTGCATTCGCGCCAGACAAGCAAAAAGGCAGCTCTTCGGAGCTGCCTTTTTGAGTGGATCAGGTGTGGTGGAGCTTAGTCGAAGTCGCCGCCGCCGTGCTGAGGAATACTGCTGGCGCTGGTGAAGCCCAACATGCTATCCAGCGGGGCGCGGGTTTGTTGCGGGCGCCGCGTGGTTCATCATCCTTGCCAAAGCGGATGATGTCGCCGTTGTCCGTAATGGCTTCTACGGCCAGGCCCAGGCTTTGCAGTTCCTTGACCAGCACGCGGAAGCTCGCCGGAATGCCCGGTTCGTCAATTGGCTCGCCCTTAACGATGGCCTCGTAGGTCTTGACGCGCCCCTGAACATCATCTGACTTCACGGTGAGCATCTCCTGCAAAGTGTAGGCTGCGCCGTAGGCTTCCAGCGCCCACACTTCCATTTCCCCAAAGCGCTGGCCACCGAACTGGGCCTTGCCCCCCAGCGGTTGCTGGGTCACCAGGCTGTATGGGCCCGTAGAGCGAGCGTGGACCTTGTCTTCGACCAGATGCGCCAGCTTGAGCATATGGATGATGCCCACGGTCACAGGCTGGTCGAAGCGTTCGCCGGTCATGCCATCATAGAGGATCTGCTTGCCATAGATGGGCACAGGTTGCCCGGTGCGGCGTTCCAGACGGTCAGCCAGGCTGCGTAACGCTTCAAAGTCGTAGAGGTCAGCGGGCGGGGCTTCGCCGCCATACGCTTCAATCCACAGGCGCAACCCCATAATCAAGGCGTTGGCATCACGGCGGTTCCGTTCTTCAATGGCCATGCGCTCGGTGGAGAACACCAGCAGGTCGTCTGGGTCAAAGCCTTTTTCGCGCAGCCATTCGCGCAGCACCGCACGCCGGGCGTACACATGCTCCAGAACCAACCGCTCACGGTCATAACGATCACCCACCCAGGCGTCGATGTAAACCTGGCGCACCTCTTCATCGTCTTCGTAATCTTCGGTTTCCACCGATTGCTCAGTGAACCATTCCCAGGCTTTTTCGGCAGCGTCATCCCAGGCTCGGTCAATTAACCAGGCGCGCATAAGCTCAGCTTCAATTTCCAGCTCGCTGGTGCCATCGAAGACCGGCGTAATGGCGCGGAAGCCCAGGCGATCTGCTGCCCAGCCCAGGTGGGTTTCCAGCACCTGGCCGATATTCATGCGCCCTGGCACCCCCAGCGGATTGAGCAGGATTTCCACCGGACGGCCATCTTCCAGGTAGGGCATATCTTCCGGCGGCACCACTTTAGAGATCACGCCCTTGTTGCCGTGACGTCCGGCCATTTTATCGCCCTGGTTGAGTTTGCGCTTCTGGGCGACCATCACACGCACCATCTGGTCAACCCGGCGGGCAGGTCGCGGTGGTCTTCGCGCTTGAAGATCTTCACATCCACAACCTTACCGCGCTCACCATGTGGCAGGCGCAGCGACGAGTCTTTAACTTCGCGGGCCTTCTCACCAAAGATGGCGCGCAGCAGCTTTTCTTCCGGGCTGAGTTCTTTCTCGCCCTTGGGCGTGATCTTGCCCACCAAAATGTCATTGGGGCCAACATCCGCGCCCACCCGGATGATGCCGTATTCATCCAGGTCTTTCAGGGCGTCCTCGCTCACATTCGGGATGTCGAAAGTGATTTCTTCCGGCCCTAGCTTGGTATCGCGCGCTTCGACCTCGTGCTTCTCGATGTGGATCGAGGTAAAGCGGTCTTCGCGGATCAGGGTTTCGTTGATCAGCAAGGCGTCTTCGTAGTTGCCACCCTGCCAGGAGAGGAACGCGCACAGCACATCATGCCCCAGGGCAAGGTTGCCGTGCTCCGTGGAGGAGCTATCCGCAATCACTTCCCCGGCGCGCACCTGTTGCCCCTTCTGGACGATGGGGCGCTGGTCAATACAGGTTGATTGATTGGAGCGGTCGTACTTGCGCAGGTTGTAAATCCGCTCTTTGCCATCGGTGCCGCGCATCACAATGCGGTCCCCCTGCACGCTCAACACGTCGCCGTCCATATCCGCCACCAGGATTTGCCCGGAGTCGTAGGCAGCACGGCGTTCCATGCCCGTGCTGACAATCGGCACATCGGCCCGAAGCAAGGGCACCGCCTGGCGCTGCATGTTAGACCCCATCAGCGCGCGGTTAGCGTCGTCGTGCTCCAAAAAGGGGATCAGCGCGGCAGAGATACCCACAATCTGGCGGGGTGCTACGTCAATGAAATCCACACGGGTGGGCAGCATTTCTCGGAATTGCTGGTTAAACCGCACCGAAACACGGCTTTCCAGAAATTCGTTGCGCGACCCTAGCTCGGCATTGGCCTGGCTAATCACGAAGCGGTCTTCAGCATCCGCAGAAAAGTAGACGATTTCGCCACTCACAAAGGGCACCACCGGGATGGTCTTGATGCCAGCGCTACGCAGGGCCTTGAGCGCGCCATCATCAATGACGGAGCCTGCTTCCAGAAGGACATCATCGTTGGCGCCACGGATGTCATCGCGCAGGGCACGGCCTGGCAATTCAGCGTGGTCCAGCGGCAGGTCCTTCATCACGCGGCGGTAGGGGGTTTCAATTGAAGCCATATTCGTTGACCCGGGCATAGGTCGCCAGGCGTCCAATCAGGCCGATGTTAGGGCCTTCTGGCGTTTCAATCGGGCAGATGCGCCCATAGTGGCTGTGGTGCACGTCGCGCACATCAAAGCCCGCGCGTTCGCGCCGCAAGCCGCCCGGCCCCAGCGCCGAGAGCGTCCGCTTGTGGGTGAGTTCGGCCAACGGATTGGTCTGGTCCATAAATTGCGAGAGCTGGCTAGAGCCAAAGAACTCGCGGATGGCCGCCACAATAGGCCGAATGTTGATGAGCATCACCGGTGTGAGGTTGTCGCTCTCACGAATGGACATGCGCTCCTTAACCACGCGTTCGGTCCGGCGCAGGCCAATGCGTAGCTTGTTCTGGATGAGCTCGCCCACGGTCTTCACGCGGCGGTTGCCCAGGTGGTCAATGTCGTCTGGGCGCTCGACCCCGTTATTGATCAGGATCATGCGCTCGACCAGCTTGATCAGGTCGATTTTGGTGACAGTACGGGTGCGGCGCGAAATGACATCATCAATGCGCAAGCGCTGGTTGAGCTTGTAGCGGCCTACGCGTTCCAGGTCGTAGCGGCGCGGGTCAAAAAGCTGGCTTTCCAGGTATTCACGCGCGTTGTCCAAGGTAGGCGGGTCACCGGGGCGCATACGCTTATAAAATTCCAGCAAAGCCGCTTCTGCAATGGATTGCCCGTCCTTGAGGTTCCAGGGCGGCTCCGCATTGAGCGTGGCTTCCAGGTAGCGATGATCCGGGTTTGTGTCAACATCGGCGTACAGCGCATAAAGCTCTTCGTCGCTGCCCATGCGGACGGGCGATTCCCCGGCCTGGCCATCAGAAACCGCTGCCAGAGCACGCAGCAAAACTGTCACCGGGACGGTGCGCTTGCGGTTG
Organism: Anaerolineae bacterium; assembly: GCA_012031655.1. GTDB lineage: Bacteria > Chloroflexota > Anaerolineae > Aggregatilineales > J027 > JAAUUD01. The sequence continues at coordinate 5,342 of JAAUUD010000053.1, forward strand.
AACTTGATGGTCAAATAGTCGCTCTTGCGCGTTTCGAACTCCATCCACGCGCCACGATCAGGAATGAGCTTGGCGTTGGCCAGCAGGCGCCCGGTGGTGCGGTCTTCTTCCGCCCCAAAGTACACGCCAGGCGAGCGGATGAGCTGGCTGACCACCACGCGCTCGGTCCCGTTAATGATAAAAGTCCCATTGTTGGTCATCAACGGAAAATCGCCCAGGAAGATATCCTGAACCACGGCTTCGCCGCCGATTTCATCGTTGACCAGGGCCACGCGCACATAGAGCGGCGCGGCGAAGTTCATGTCGCGTTCCAGGCAAATGTCTTCAGAGTATTTGGGCTCGTCCAGCCAGTATTTCAGGCCATATTGCTCGGCTTCTGGCGATCCATCCGGGAAGTACAGCTTCAGGTTCCCGTTAAAGCTCTCAATCGGGCTGATTTCGGCAAGCAGCTCGCCCAATCCCTCATCACAGAACCAACGGAACGCCTCTAACTGCACTTCGATGAGTGAGGGCAAGTCAAGACTATCAAATGTGCGGGCATAGTTTTTCTCGTCAAGGCGACGCTGCATGAGTTGATCCACTCCTGCCGTTTATGGGCGATATGCACTGGACGATCTCTGGTAATACAAGGAAATGAAACTTCAACAGACGACGGTTACGGGATATTACAATATATGATGAAGTATTCATGCTGTCAAGGGTAGACCCACAAAATGGGCTAGTGGGGCATCATTCGGCGGGCCACCTGGGCACTGACGGCAAAACTCAGCGCACTGAGCAGGCGACGGCTCCAGCGGCCCTGGGGATGCAAACGCGCGCCTGGGCCAAATGTTGGCGCGCAGACCGACGGTCGCCTTGTTCCCACAACACCATCGCCAGCGCATGGTGCCGGTCCGCGATTTTACCTGGGAGGTCGATTTCTGGCGGCAGCGGAACCCCGCGCAGGCCCTCAACGGCCATCAGCCGCGCTGTGGCCATGCGTAGGGGGTCTTTGGACATGCTCTGCGGCGTGTCGCGGTACCACACCAGGCGCTCTGGAACATAGCCGAAGGGAAAGCCGCCAGCCGCCAGCCGCACCCAGTACTGCCAATCCTCAACGGCGCGCAGGCGTTCATCAAAAAAGCCGATGGCTTCCACGGCTTCTCGTCGGATCAACGGACAAGCAGGGTTAAAAAACGATGCAGTGCGCTGGAACAAGGCGGCAAGCACCTGCCCTTCTGGCATGGTGCCGGGGCGTTCGACTGGCACCGAGGCGCTCAGGTCGGGGCTACGCAGGTCGTAATCTGTATAAACAACGCCCAGCACAGGTTGCTCTGCGAAGCGGTGCAGGCATTTTTCTAGCTTGGTGGGCAACAGCAGGTCATCGGCATCCAGAAATTGCAGGTAGGCCCCTGGCTCAGGCGGATGCCGGTGTTGCGCGCTGCCGAAAGCCCCTGATTGGTCTGATAGTGATAGCCGATGTTGGGATAGCGCGCTGCGACAGCGGCGGTGTTATCGCTGGAACCGTCGTCAATCACCCGGATTTCGCAGGGGCTATGGGTTTGGGCGAGGGCGCTTTCCAGCGCCTGGGGGAGGAAGTGGGCGTGGTTGTAGCAGGGGATAATGATGCTAACCAGCGACACCAGGCTACCTTTCCGCTCACGATTTCTGTTATTATTCCTTGGGTAAAGCGAAGCCGCAATAGATGGGCGGGACTGCCATGAAAGTGAGCCTGGGGATGCGCCTTCAGGCCGGGGCCTGGGGCGGCGGCAACCAGTTTGGGCAAGTGCTGGGCGACTATCTGCGCGCTCAGGGCGTGGCAGTACGCTACGACCTGCGAGAGCGGGATAATGATATCATTTTGCTGGCAGAACCGGACGGCACCCTGAAGATCTCCGCTTATACCCACCGCGACGTTTTAAAGCACCTGCTGGTGCGCAATCGGCGGGCGGTGGTGGTGCAGCGCTTTAACAACACCAGCGAGTCGCGGGGCGATGCCGCCGGAGAATTTAACCGTTTTCGCCTGCATGCCAACCGCATCGCGGACCATAGCGTGTTCGTGAGCGAATGGGTGCACCAGCGTTTTGTGGCGGCGGGCTTTCGTTCCGCGGAAGTTAGCATCATCCATAATGGCGGGAATGCGGCCCTGTGGCGCCCCGGGACCCCGCCTGCAGACGGGCGCTTGCACCTGATAACGCATCATTGGAGCACCCATGCAAATAAGGGCCATGCTGTCTACCAGGCGCTTGATACGCTGCTAGAGAACCCGAATTGGCAGGCCAAAATTGCCTTTACCTTCATTGGGCGCTTGCCAGAGGGCATGCGCTTTCGGAATGCTCGCTGTCTGGAACCGCTCGCGGGCGAGGCACTGGCGGCAGAACTGCGCCAGCACCACATTTACCTTTCGGCATCGCGGCACGAAGCCGGACCAAACCACATCATTGAAGGGGCCTTGAGCGGGCTGCCGCTGCTTTATCTGCAAAGTGGCGCCACCCCAGAATACGCTGAGGGCTTTGGCCTGAGCTTTACGCCAGAGACCTTTGCAGCACGCCTGGCGAAAATGCTCACTGAGTACCCGACCTGGCGCGCGCGTATGGCAGACTATCCCTTTACCGCCGAGCGCATGTGCAGCCACTATCTGGCCCTGTTTGAACGTTTACTCCAGCGGCGCGATGCTTTGCGCCGTCAACGGACCTGGTGGAAGGACCCGCAATGGCTCATCCAGACCTGGCGCTATCGCGCCAAGTGAAGCCAGAAACCTGGTTTTCGAACCTGCCGGAAGCACTTCAACGCTACCTGGCGACCCTGCAAGTGCCCAACCAACCGGGGCGGCTTTACCCAACCGCAGTGGGCCGGACGCCCGCTGGAGAGCAAATCGCGCTTGGGTTCCGCTGCTATGCGCTCAAGCTCCAGGTGATGCTGGGAACGTGGGCGCAACTGCCCCCCCAGGAGCAACATGCCTGGATCGAGGGCATCCAGGCTTACCAGGTGACCGGTAACCCGCTCCACTTGCCTTTTGGAAGGGCGGCTTTCATTGATCCGCCGCTGGTGGCGGGGGTGGCGCACCAGACGCGCCGCCTGGAGCGCTGGAAGCACCGCTGGTTGCATCCGCATCGCCTCACGCGGATGCAGAGGATGCTCAGCGCGGAAACCAAGCAGGCCATCGCCACGCTGGCCGAAGTCGGGGCAGAGTCTCGCGTGCCCTACCGGGCTTTTCGCAGACCCCTCGGGCCATGCAGCGCTACCTGGATGGCCTGAACTGGGCGCAACCCTGGGATGCGGGCGCCCACACAGCGACCGTGGCGGTGTTCCTGCACACCGAAGCGCCACGCTTTCTGGAAGTGGACAGGGTGCGCGCCCTGCAAGCTGTGGTGAATACCTTTGTGGCGGGCTTGCTGGACCGCGAAAGCGGCGCTTACTTCCGTGGTGGGCGGCCTCAGTATGATCAACGCGTGAATGGCGCTATGAAGATCCTGACTGCGCTGGACTGGCTGGACACCGCCATTCACCGCCCGGAGCGCTTGGTGGATGCCTGCCTGAGTCAGCTCCCTGATCCGCAGGGCTGTCATCTGGTGGATGTGGTCTATGTGCTGTATCGCTGCCAGCAGCAGGTGTCGTATCGGCAGGATGCTGTGCGCGATTACGCGGCTCAGGTGTTGGGGATGGTCCAGCAGCACTTCAACCCGGCGGATGGGGGGTTCTCCTACCATATTGGGCGCAGCCAAACGCAATACCATGCGGTCCCGGTTGCGCGTGGCTTGCCGATTAGCGACCTGCATGGCACCATCCTGCTCACCTGGGCCAGCGTAATGCTCAGCGAACTGCTCGATCTGCCGCAACCGGGCTGGCAGGTCATCAAACCATGAATGGCCTGGCCGCTCGCAACCGAGCATTGCCCTCATTCAGGAAGCCGATGGCTGGATTTTTAGCTGGATTATCCGATACTTGCACACGGCGCTGTCGCCTCACTTCCCTTTGCAGGTGGAGGAAGCAGCAGGCCGCACGCGCCGACGCCTGTTGCACTACGTTAACCGCTATCGCTACCTGGATGTTGACCTGGGACGGGTGCATGCGTCGAATCGTGTGGTGATCAACTGGTTTCATGGGCAACCAGATGACCCAGACCCCAACATTCGGCGCCAGTTTGCGCGCCTGCCAGAAGCATTGCCCCACCTGGAAGGTATTGTCGCGTCGTGCAGCATCGGGCGGGACCGCCTGCAACAGGGCGGTGTCCCATCGGAAAAAATCGTGACCATCCCGCTGGGGATTGATCTGGAAACCTTCCAACTGGCAGGTGCCGAGCAACGCGCCGCTGCCCGGGCCACGCTTGGCCTGCCGCCCGCTGCGCTGGTGGTGGGGTCTTTCCAGAAAGACGGCCAGGGCTGGGACGAGGGCGATCAACCCAAGCTCATCAAGGGGCCAGATGTGCTGTTGGCGGTGCTGGAAGCCCTGCATCAGCGTATGCCGAGCTTGCATGTGCTGCTTACGGGCAAGGCGCGCGGGTTCGTCAAGCAAGGGTTAAGGGCGCGTGGCATCCCCTATACCCATCGCGTGCTGGAAGATTATCGCCAGATTGTGGCGTGCTATCATGCGCTGGACCTGTACGTGATTCCGGCCCGGGATGAAGGCGGACCGGCGTCCTTGCTGGAAAGCTGGGCGACGGGGGTTCCGGTGGTTTCAACCCAGGTTGGCATGCCTGCTGATCTCATTCGGCATGGGGAAAACGGCTGGTTGGCCCCAGTAGGGGAGGGGGATGCCCTGGTTGAGGCCGGGCTGGCCGTGCTGCAAAATGCCACTTTGCGCACCACCGTAACCCGGCAGGCGTATATGGACGCACAAAGCTATAGCTGGCCCCAGATTGCGGCGCGCTATGCGGCGGAAATTTACCAACCCTACCTGGCGAGCGTGAGGTAACTGCACGATGGGCCTGCGTCTGGCGCTGTTTTTTACGGAAAATGTCTCGCTGGAAAGCTGGCAAGCAGATGGCTTGCTGGAGCGTGACCGTTTGCTCTATGACAAGTTGAGCGCGCTGGGCCACGAGATCACCTTTGTGACCTACGGCGCCCCCGATGATGGCCGCTTCTTGCCGCTGGATTCGCGCATTCGTGTGCTGGCGCGCCCTGAGGGGGTCACCCGTGCCGAGTATGGTAAACGCATCTGGCAGATTCATGGGGCAGCCCTGCGCGGCATGGATCTCTTTAAGGCCCATCAGGTAACCGGAGCACGCTACGCCGCCTATGCCAGCCTGCGCCTGGGCAAGCCGCTGATTGCGCGCTGTGGCTATCTGCCTTCTGTGTTTCAGGCGCACGCCGGGGCACCAGCGCGCCAACGCCGGCCGTACCGCGCTGGAAGAATTCCTGAGTTTTCATCGGGCGCGGGCGGTTTGTGTGCCCAGCGTGGCAGAGATCAACTACCTGCACCGACGCTATCGGGTGCCACGCCACAAAGCCTTCGCCTGCCCCAATTGGATCGATACTGAGCGGTTCCAGCCGATGCCCGAAGCCGAAAAACAGCCACGGCGTGTGGCTTTTGTGGGGCGCTTTCATGCCCAGAAAGACCCGCTGGTTTTGCTGGAGGCGTTGCGCGGCCTGCCAGATGTTGAATTATTGATGATCGGTGGCGGTCCAATGAAGCCGCAAATCGAAGCGCGGGTGGCGGAGCTGGGCTTGCACGCCACCCTGCTGGACCGGGTGAGCAACGAGGATTTGCCGCGCTATTTGAGTTCCTGCGCGCTCTATGCCCTGCCCACCCGCTATGAAGGCGGCAGCCCCAAAACCCTGCTCGAGGCGATGGCCTGCGGCTTGCCCGTTATTTGCACAGATGCTTTTGGGGCTAACGAAGCCTTTGAAGATGGCCAGCATGGCGTCAAGATCGCTGTGGGGGATGTGGCAGGCTTGCGGGCGGCCCTGCAACGCCTACTGGATGACCCTCAAACCGCCCAGGCAATGGGGCAGCGTGCCCGGCATCATGTGCTGGATCAGTTTTCTATCGAGCGCGCCCTGCAACGCGAGCTTGATGTGTTGGCTTTTGCTAGCTGAACTGCTGCGCGGCGGCAGCGTCCACCAACCAGTGCAGTTCGCCACCCATTGGCTGGATTAGCTGAGACGGATAAAGCGCCGAAAGCGCAGGGTGATGCTCACCCTGGCGCACTGCCCAAAGTGCCCCTGCCTTGTTTGCCCCAGCAACCATAAACGCGATCCGCGCCGCTGCGTTGAGGGCCGGGGCCGTCAACGTGAGGCGCCAGGCGCCCAACCTGGGGACTTCGTTGGCCACAACCCAACGATCCGTAACGCTCAGCGCCGCTGTGCCGGGGAAGAGCGAGGCAGTATGGCCATCTTCGCCCATCCCCAGGTAAACCAGGTCCAGGCGCGGCCAGTCCACGCCCGGAAAAATCGTCCGCAATTGGGTTGCGTATTGCTCAGCGGCTAGCGTGGGGTCAAGCTCGCCTGCCATGCGGAAAATTTGTGCGGCTGGGATGGACACATGCGCCAGCAGGGTTTCTTGTGCCATACGGAAGTTGCTGTCGGCGTGGTCTGGCGGAACGCACCGCTCATCGCCAAAAAGACAAACACCCGCGCCCAGTCCACCTGCGCAGCCATCGGCGGGCTGGCCAGCCGTTGATGCAAGGCGTGTGGCGTGCTGCCACCCGAAAGCGCCACACAAAAGCGCCCTTGCGTTGCAATGGCTTCGGCAGCGCTGCGGACGAATAACTCTGCGGCGGCCTGGGCCAGGGCCTCCGGGGTGGGGTAAACCTGCCAGTGTTCTTTGCCCATCTCCTAGCCGATCCCGCAGCCCAGTTCCCAGCGGTGCCCGGCGCGGGCCAGCATCAGGTCGGCTTCGCGCGGGCCCCAGGTGCCATGGTCATAACTGGCCAGCGGTGGCAGGTCGTCGCTATGTTGCTCCCAGCCATCCAGCAGGGGGTCGATGATCTGCCAGGAGGTTTCGATGGCATCGCGCCGGGTATACAGCGACGCATCCCCTTTGATGGCATCCAGCAGCAGGCGCTCGTAGGCATCGGGCAGCGGGTCGTCGCCAAAGTATTTGCAGTAGTCAAAACCCATATCCACGGTGCGAGTATCGCCCAATGAGTTTGGCACTTTCGTTTCAAAACGAATGTGCGTGCCTTCGTTGGGCTGGATGCACAGCGAGAGCACATTGGGTTTAAAGTCGTCTTCTGGGTCTGCGCGGTGGAACATCATCAGCGGCGGGCGCTTGAAAACGATGGCGACTTCGGTGGTTTTGGCCTTTAGCGCCTTGCCAGAGCGCAGGTAAAAGGGCACGCCCTGCCAACGCCAGTTGTCCACATAAAGCTTGAGTGCGGCGAAAGTCGGCGTCTGGGAATTTTCGCCTACGCCCGGTGTTGAACAGTAGCCGTCGTATTGCGCGCGCACCGTATCTTGCAGGTCAATCGGGCGCACCGCCTGCAAAACCTTAATGCGCTCGTTGCGGATGGCTTCCGCATTCAGCGAGGCTGGCGGTTCCATCGCCACGAGGGTCATCAGCTGCAAAATGTGGTTCTGGAACATATCGCGCACCACCCCAGAGGAGTCGTAATACTCGGCACGGTGGCCCACATCCACGGCTTCAGCCACGGTGATCTGCACATTTTCGATGTAGTTGCGGTTCCAGAGGGGTTCGAAGATGGTGTTGGCAAAGCGGAAGAACAGAATGTTCTGCGCGGTTTCTTTGCCCAGATAATGGTCAATACGGTAAATCTGGTGCTCTTGAAACACCTGTAAGGCGATTTCATTGAGCGAATGGGCAGTGGACAGGTTATAGCCGAAAGGTTTTTCCACGATCACTCGTCGCCAGCCTTCGTCCTCCTGCACCATCTCCGCTGCGCCCAGGTTCTCGATGGTGGGTTCATAGAGCACAGGGGCGGTCGAAAGGTAATACAGCCGGTCTGCTGTGCCGCCTTCTTTTTCCCGCAGGAACGCATCCAGGCGTCGGTAGCTATCCACTTCTTTGGCGTTGCCTGGCATATACCAGATATGTTCGGCAAAGGCTGCCCATTTTTCGGGCGTGTAGATGTTGGCGGCGAACTCCTGAGCGGCCTGGCCTACTTTTTCCCGGAAAGCGGCGTGCTCGAACTCGCTGCGCGACACGCCCACGATGGTAAAGGTTTGGGGGAGGCGGCCCTTGCAAAAGTTGTTGAACAAGCCCGGGATGAGCTTGCGCGAAGTGAGGTCACCCGAGGCCCCAAAGATCACAATGCTGAGGGGTTGCACCATGCGACGCGCTCCTTGTTTGTTGCCTGCTGCCTTTGAGCGACCAGGCCTGCCGCTTTCTTACCTGCGGAGCGGGTCAATTTGTTGCACGCCCGCTGGACCGGCCACGATAGCGCAGGTGGCCAGCCCCAAAAATAGCCCATGCTCCACGATCCCAGCACGCGCTTCTAGCAGGCGCGCCAGTTTGGCAGGGTCCTCCAGTGGCCCAAAGGCGCAGTCGAGGATGTAATTGCCCTGGTCGGTGCGGTAAGGGGTGCCGTCCGCGCCCATGCGTTGCTGGGGCTGCCCACCTAAGCCTTCCAGAAAGTGGACCTGGCTGGTCCAGCCAAAGGGGATCACTTCCAGCGGAATGGGCCAGTGGCTCCCCAGGGCAGAAGACTGCTTGCTGGCATCCGCAATGACGACAAATTGCTGGCTGGCCTGGATGAGCATTTTCTCGCGCAGTAGGGCACCACCGCCGCCTTTGATGAGGTTAAGCGCGGGGTCCATTTCATCAGCGCCATCGATGGTCAGGTCGATTTGCGGGTGGTTTTCCAGGGTGGCCAGCGGAATCCCGGCCTGGCGCGCCAGTTCCGCTGACTCGGATGAACTGGGGATGCCAACTACATCTTGCAACGAGCCTGCCTGGATGCGCGCCCCAAGCTTGCGGATCGCAAACAGGGAGGTGCTGCCAGTACCCAACCCCACTACCATCCCAGAGCGAACAAAAGTCAACACCGCGTGTTCGGCTGCCTGCTGCTTGAAAGGGGTCTGGTCTGTGCTCACGCGCATCCCTCGATGTCTGGGTTTCCCCCCATTATAACCAGGGGTCTAACGCAAGATTACCCCAGATGGATAGCTGCAATTTTTTTCATTAGGTGCTAATCTGAACATGATTGAAGTTTGGGTAGAAAAAAAGCGCCCAAAACACACCCCATTTGCATCATATCAGCACTGCGCGATGGGCTGAGACCGTCAAACGTAAGGAGCAACCTCCAATGGCAGAGCCGTTTATCCGTGTGAAGGACCTCGTAAAAACCTATAGCACCCCTGCGGGGCCGCTCAATGTGCTACGTGGTATTGACCTCCAGGTAAATAAGGGCGATTTTGCCGCGCTTATCGGCCCGTCTGGTAGCGGCAAGTCGACCTTCCTAAACATGTTGACGGCCATTGACGAACCTACCAGTGGCGAAGTGATCATCGGTGGGGTGAACATCACGCAGGCCCGGCAGCGCAAGCTCACCAAGTGGCGGGCGCGCAATGTGGGCGTGGTGTTCCAGTTCTTCCAACTGTTGCCAACCCTCACCGTGCTGGAAAACGTGATGGCCCCGATGGATTTTGCAAACGTGTGGAAGCCCTCCGAACGCAAGGATATTGCGCTCAAGCTGCTGGATCGTTTTGGCATCCAAGACCAGGCCTACAAAACCCCGGACATGCTCTCTGGTGGGCAACAGCAGCGCGTGGCGATTGCGCGTGCACTGGCCAACAACCCGCCGCTGGTCATCGGCGATGAACCCACCGGCAACCTGGACCGCATGAGCGCCACCAACGTTTTTGAGCTGTTCCGCACCCTGGCCGAGCAGGGCACCACCGTGCTCATCGTGAGCCACGACCGTGAACTGGTGCAGAGCGTGCCTAAGCTGCTGGAGATCAACGACGGGTTGATTGGCCATACCACGCTGGAAGCCGCCGCCGCACGCCGTACCCAGGAACTCCAGGCGTTGCGCCTGGCCAATGCCACCCGCTAGCCCCCACAGAACAGGAGCAACAGCCATGAGCAACAAACCCTTAATCTCGCTGGAAACGGTTCGCAAGATTTACAAGACCAAGGCTGGCCCGCTGGAAGTGCTCAAGGGGGTCGATTTGCAAGTGGGTGAGGGCGAATTTGTGGCCATTGTAGGCCCCAGCGGCAGCGGAAAATCGACCCTTATCAACATGATCACGGGCATCGACCGCCCTACTGAGGGCGAAGTGTACGTAGGGGGCGAGCGGCTCACCAAGATGAGCGAAAACGCCGTTGCCGAAATGGCGGGC
>JAAUUD010000054.1 GCA_012031655.1 Anaerolineae bacterium
TGCAGCAGCCTGCTGTGCATCGTTGGAGGGGTTGCCGATTTGCTCCTGGCGCATGAAGGTAAATAGCCCACGGTTGGGCCGCCAGCGGTCTCCGCTCACCTGCTGGGGGCGGTCCTGAAAGCGTGTTTCGATGGCATAGATGCCGCTGGGCGCCACCAGCACATGCGGCGCTGGCAGCAAAAAGTTATAGAGTACCAGGTCGCCACTCACGCCCTTTAGGCCGTCTTGCAGTGCATCCCAGGGGTGCGGTTGGCGAACCCACAGGTTGGTCATGCGCACCGCCACCACAACCAGGCCAAACATCAGGGGGATAAAAATACACTGGAAATAGAAGGCAAATTGAGCGTCTGAAATGGAATTTGCCAGGAAGAAACTACCCGCCAGCAATGCAATGCTGACAAAAACAGGGTTTGCGCCAGCCGCTTGTTCCGGCTCACGAGCGCTTCGTTCATTACAACACGCATTGCGTGGAGCACCCTTTCTCGTCCATGCAGGTAACGCGAGGATAGTACCATATCCCACCGCGCCACAAAACCCACAATGCCAGCCGACGCCGCACCTGGCTATAATCTGGCAGGAAATCAGGAGGTAACGACCCCAATGCAAGAGTCCATTGTGTTTTTCTTCTTTCTTTCGTTGGCCATCGCGGCGTACTATGCGCTGGTCTTGCTGCCCCGGCAGCGGGCCTTCAAAAAACACCAGAGCTACGTGCTGAGCATGCATGTGGGTGACGAGGTCATCACCTATAGCGGCATCATCGCCATCATCACTGAACTGGATGAAGAAGTTGGCGTGGCTCGCGTTAAGCTGGCCGAAGGGCTTGAAGTGCGCATGCTCACGGCGGCCATCATGCGCCCCTATGATGCTCAGGAAATTGCGGAAAACGCCCGAATGGCGCTTGAAGCGCGCCGGGCGAACGAATAGTTCACCGCTTGCAGTGCGCCAATTTCCAGCTACACTTGTTCGCCATGCAACGCCTTCTGATTTGGGTGCTGGGGGTGCTGTGCGTGCTGCCCCGGCCCGCTCTTCGCCCAGCAACCGCCGCAGACCACGCCGCCGACGATCCCACTCTTCGGCTTTTTTGAGCAACGCTTTCCCATCCCGGGTGAGTTCAACAACCCCTTTGACCTAGCTGAAATTCAGGTTCAGGCCGCCTTTGTGGCTCCTTCTGGCGAGGTGGTCCAGGTGCCAGCCTTTTTTGACCCCGCAACCGGGGAATGGGTGGTGCGGTTTACACCCATGCGCGCCGGCACCTGGGAATACAGCGTGTCCACCCAGGGCAGCGCCGCTCAGACCGTGGCCACGGGCGAACTGACAGTCGAGGCAACTGCCGGACCGGGCTTCATGCAGCTGGCGTCCGATGGCCAGCATTTTGCCTTTCAGGATGGCTTACCCTTCGTGCCCATCGGCTATAACCTCCCCTGGGCCACAGACCTTGAAGCCGCCATCGACTGGCTGGAGGTGCTACGGCCGCAGGCGGCACCTATGCCCGCCTTATCCTCGATACTCCCTGGCTCACGGGCCTGGATTGGGACACCACCCCTGGCGATTATCAGGATAACGAAGCTGCCTTGCTGGCCGTGGATACGCTGCTGGAAGCCGCCACCGCGCGTGGGATCGCCCTACAGGTTGCCCTGATCTGGCATCAGGCCTTCAGCCAGCAAGAAGCTCCGCTGATCGAGAGCGCAGCCCCCCGCCCAGACGCCCTGACCGACTTTGACCAGCATGGCTACAACGCGCAAAACGGCGGTCCCCTCAGCGCACCGGAGGGCATCTTCACCGATGCGCGTGCCGAGGACCTCTTGCGCCGCCGTCTGCACTATAGCATCGCGCGCTGGGGGCACAGCCCGGCCATCGCCGCCTGGGAGGTGGTCACAGACCTGGATCAGTTGCCCGGTTATGACACGCCCGAGGGCCAGGCCTGGCTGAGCCGCACCCTGAACTATGTTGCCGAAGTGGACCCCTACGCTCGGCTGATCACGGTCGGTAGTACCCAGGCCCTCCCCTGGGTAGCAGACCACCCTGCCGTCAATTTTGTGCAGGCACAGGTTTTGGGAAACCTCCCGCTCGAAACCCCGCCAGACCCCGTTACCAGCGCCGTACAGGCCATTTACGAGGCGCGCCAGGTAACAGACAAGCCCGTTTTGCTGAGCGCCTTTTCCCTGAGCCGCTGGGTGCCACCAACCGAAGCCGACCCGCAGGGCCTGCATGTGAGGCAGACCCAATGGGCCGCCCTGCTCGCCGGGAGCCTGGGCGGTGGCCTGAGCTGGTGGGGGCCCGAATATCTGCTGGCGAACGATCTGCTGACGAGCTACGCTCCATTTGCCCAATTCGTGAGCCGTATCCCCTGGAGCGATGTAACTCTGCGACCTGTGCTGCCCGCCATCATCATGGATGATGCCAGCAGCTATGCACCCCTGCGCCTGGATGGCTTCAACCGCAATTTTGAGGCGCCGCCGCGCTTCGATACTCATTATCTCATCACCCCGGACGGCAGTTTGCCTTCCCTGGAGGGGTTTTCGGCTTTCCTTTACGGCAACGTGGGCAACCCCCAGGCCAGCCTGCCGCGTAGCCTGACCATCCATGCCCCTGTATCGACTGTGCTCACGGTAGCCATTCGGGATGTATCCTCTCTGGGGCGGGCCGAGCTGGTGGTTTATGTGGATAACCTGCCCTATGCTGCGCTCACGCTTACGGGCGAAAGTGACGCCACGCGCCTGACCGTCCCCATCCCCGCAGGTGAACATGCGCTCGTGCTGGATAATCTGGGCGATTACTGGCTAGAGCTGGATTACCTGCAACTGGACGCTTACCAAACACCCTTGCGCGCGCTGGCCCTGGCCGACCCCATGAACGGCCTAGCGCTGGCCTGGGTACAAAACCGCGCTTACAGTTGGGAGACGCCCCCAACCGACCTCTCAGCCCCACACAGCGGCACGCTACACCTGGCCGGGATGCTCCCTGGCATTTACGAGTCGAATTCTGGGACCCAGCCACCGGGCAAATTCTGGGGCAAGAGGCCGCTCAGCGTGCCAGAAGACGGCTTGCTGCGTGTGCCGCTCCTCCCACTACGACGCGAACTCGCGCTGATTGCACGGCGCACTGGGGGCGAAAGCATCATGGCGCAACGGATTACCCCCGTGCCCACTCGGACCCCTGCTGTATCGCTCACGCCCACACCTTCGCCCAGCCTACCGGCGTCTTTCACGCCCACCGCCAGCCCAACTGTCTCGGCGACCCCTCCAACAGCCCAACAGAAACTTCCTCCCCAACGCCTACGGTTACGCCCTCGATAACACCCAGTGCTACCGCCACATTCACCGCGTCATCCACGCCCACAGCCACGCCAACGCCCACCCTCACCCCAACCCCCACGGCGACCTTTACACCCAGCGCAACGCCCACGGAGACGCCACCCGTCCCCCGCGCCACCCGCACCGAGCGCCCAGCCCAAGCCCGCTCAACCTCAACCGAGGCCCTGGGCCCCAGCCCGACCACGCTTCAGACAAGCCCCACACCACGCCCCACGCAAACCGCCGAAAGCGAAAACGTGGGGGGGCAACCTTTTCAACGAGCCACCCGCACCCCGCGTCCTGATCAACCGTCGGCAGCCCAACCGACCGCCACACCAACCCCAAGGCCCAGTGCCAGCCCCACCGAGCTACCGCTTGGTATAGCACCCACACAGGAGGGGCTTTTCCAGCGCGCCACGCGCACCCCGCGCCCATGAGCACGGGCTAGGGCGTGGCCACCTGAAGCGCCTCAAATGCGGGGCGCGGTTCGCCTTCGGCATCCAGCAGGCTCAAAAAGCAAGCCAGCTCGCTCCGAGGGTAGCTTTCGCAGAAGTTGAGGTTATCAAGGAACATCGGCCCCACGTAAGAGAGGTCGCGCCCCACCTGAAAGGCCCGCACGATGTATTGCGCCTGCTCCTGAGCTGTGGTGTAGGTGATAAAGCCAAACTCCTCGCCTACCACGCCGCTAAAGACCTCCGCACTGCCCCAGCCAAATCCGTCACCCATAGAAAGGTGCCGTCATCATCAAATTCGTTCTGGATGGCCCGGTAATCGCGCAGGGTTTCCAGAAAGAAAAATGCAGGCTGGTCATCCCAGGCGGGCACAGCGGGCCGATTATTGGCACAGCACGCGCTATCCGGCGGATTGGCCCAGCCCCCGGCATGGACGCCAATGGCATCAGAAAATTGTGCCAGCCCTGCCGCGTACATCTGCCGCAGGTAGGCGCGGTCATCCGTGGCAATGACGCCATCATCGGTTGCGGTGGGCGCCAGCCCCGCCGAAACAACCAGCACCGCTGGGTCTGCGCTCTTGATGGCGTTATAAGCCGGGCGCAACAACCGCAGATACGCCTCGCCGGTCAGTGCGGTATTAGGGGCGTTCCAGAAGCGGCGCAGGTTCGGCTCGCTCCAGATTTCGTAGGCATCCACCACCCCGCTATAGCGTTCTGCCAATGCCCCGGCAAAGCGGGCAAAGTCAGCCACATCCAGCGGCGGCCCATCATCCACCGCCGTCTCCCGAGACCACTCCGGCGCCCCGACCAGGGTCAACAGGATGTTCAGCCCAGCTTCATCCAAAGGCGTAATGATCGCGTCCAGCGCCTCGAAATCAACCTGGCCGCGTGTTCGCTCGTAGCGTGCCCACTCAATCGGGTGCATCGCCCAGCTCACGCCCAGCGCTTGCAGGTTGGCCACCACCGCTGCGGCGTCCTGGCCCGGCAGGTAGACCTGCACACCATAGCCAAAGCCAACCGCAGAAGCCTGATTCACCGGAAAGGGGGTGAGCGTTGGGGCTGGGGTCGGTTGGGCCTGCGCGGAAGGCGGCGCCAGTGGCGAAGTCCCTGCCGGAATGCGCAGGCGCTGCCCAATACGAATCTGGTTGAAGTCTGAAAGATTATTGAGTTGGACAATCGAAATCACTGTGACCCCATAGCGGGCAGCGATGCCATACAGATTATCGCCATCCACCACCAGATGGCTGCGTTCCGGGGGCGTAGGCGCCGGTTCCTGAGCCACAGCCCCGCCTACACTCAAAATGAGGGCCGCCACCAGCCAAGCCAAAACCATGTGCCGCATGTTCTCACTCCTGGTCGTTCCGGTAAACTGCCCCGATAATAAACCAGATTGACCCTGCCTGCCATTCCTGCAACAGTGGCCGCGCTCGCGCAGCCATGCTAGCATAGCTCATAACACTTTTTGTAAGGGAACCCGCCATGAACACGCTCGCCGCTCCGCCTATCCCCACGCTGCGGATTGTGCCGGTGGACGCTGTTTTACCACACGAAGAACACGACCCTCAGCGCTCGGCCCCGCTGATTGAACGCATTCGCCAGGCCGAAAGCTGGACCAACCCGCCGATTGTGACGCCCATTGAAGAAGATCATCGGGAAGCGGCGCAGTTCTACGCGCTGTTGGATGGGGCCAACCGCCACTATGCCGTCCGTCACCTCAACTTTCCGCATGTGCTCGTGCAGGTGGTGGAGTACACCAGCCAGCATGTTCACCTGGAAACCTGGAACCACGTGCTCAGCGAGACCAGCGCCGACGACCTGCTGCCGCGCATTTATAAGATTCAGGGGTTGCACGTGGAGCACAGCGATGTGCTTACTGCCCAGGCAGCCCTGGCGCGCCGCGAGGCCATCGCCTACATGCGCGTGCTGCCCGACTGGGTGCTGATGCTCATCGCCCACAGCACAGACACACGCAGCCGCAACGCCAGCCTGCGCGCCCTGGTCAACACCTACAAAACCAGCGCAAGGGTGAACCGCGTCAATCACGATAACCTGCACGCCATCAACCTGCTCTACCCGGATGCAGTGGCGCTGGTGGTCTTCCCGCACTACGAACCCGCCGAAATCCTGGTAGCCGCCCGCGACCAGACCTTCCTGCCGCCCGGCATTTCGCGCCACATCATTCATGGACGGGCCATGCGCCTGAACTATCCCATAAGCGCGCTGACGGACCCCCTGACCACCCTTGATACCAAAAATGAAGCGCTTCAGCGCTGGATTCAGAACCAGTTTGCTAACAAGCGCGCCCGTTTTTACCAGGAGGCCATGTATATCTTTGATGACTGATCCAGCGCAGGTCCTCAAGCAAGCTGCGCTTTACACCGATGCACGCCTGTATCGCCTGGTGAGCCTGCCTCCTGCCGGCATCCTGGTGGCGGCGCGCATTCTGGCGCAAATCAACGAGCCGTTTTGCGGCCTCATTGCCGATAAGGACGAAATAACCCTCATCCTGACTGAGGATGACGCCGAAGCCTTTGATGCCCACTTGCTGGATGCGCGCCTTTCGGACCCACTGCGTTTGCTGACCTTTGACCTGCCTCTGGCACCAGACCTGGTCGGCTTTGTGGCGTTGGTCGCGCGCTTGCTGGCCGAAGGCGGCATCCCGATTATCCCCCTGGGCGCTTTTGCACGAGATCACCTGCTGGTGCCAGCAGTGCATTTCGCCCACGCCTGGGACATCCTGAAGGAGTACCAGACCGCATGAGCATCAACTTTTTTGAACCTGGCGACGTGCCCAAACCCCGCGACCAGATTCGCATTGAGCGCATCGAAAGCAGCCTCTATGCGGACCGCCGCCGCCTGAAGGTCACCATCCACGTGACGCCTTTTCTGGAACGCCCTAACCTGGCTGTCCGCCTCATCACGACGGAAGACGAACCCCACACCGTTGGCGAGATGAACATCATCGAAACCATGCACCGCAAGATGGAATTTACGCTGCACCTGCGCAGCAACACAGACCCCGCTGGGGACTACTTGCTCCAGGCCCGGCTCTACTACCAGAACCTGCTCGAGGCCGACGAAACCGAGGCCCTCACCCCGACCATCGTTGATGAACAAGCCGTGCCCGTCTCTATTCCGCAAGACATGCCGCCCGAAGCCGGGGCGGAAGGTTATCTAGATTCCGAGGAGGCCCAGCGTGATGAATGACACAGCTTTGCGTGAACTCCTGCAAAATGCCCAGGTGATTGCAGTCGTTGGGCATTCAGACAACCCTGAACGCGACAGCTACCAGATCGCGCAATATCTCCGCCGGGCCGGGTACCGCGTCTACCCGGTCAACCCAACGGTTGAGGCCATTGATGGCCAGCGCAGCTATGCAAACCTGGCCGACATCCCCGAACCGGTTGACATCGTGGATGTGTTCCGGCGCGCTGAGAACCTGCCAGACATCGTGGCAGAAGCGCTGGCAGCCGGGGCCAAAGCCGTCTGGGGGCAATTGGGTGTTGCCCACCCCGAAGCTGAAGCCCGCGCCACCGCCGCCAACCTTCCCCTGGTGATGGACCGCTGCATCAAGGTAGAGCACAACCGCTTGCTGGGGGGTGCTTGACCTGACACAAAACAGGCCCCTGCCCCTGGCACACAGCCAGGCGACAGGGGCCCTAAAATTCAGCAAGCCAGGTGCTGGACGCTATTGCCCCAGCACAAAGACCGCCGTTGTGAAAGCCGGGACTTCAAAGGTTCCGCTCGCTACATCGTAGCTCGCGCCCTGCACCACCGGGTCAGCGCCAGCCGCCTGCACCGGATGCAGCGCCAGCGCCACCCCTGCCAGGGCCGGCTCCGTGAAGCTCACCGCCTCGTGGCGCGCGTTAAACACCACCACGATCAGATCATGGGCTGGGTCCAGGTCCGCCAGTTCGCCCCCATCCGCCAGGCTCATCACGATCAGCCCAGGCACCTGGTCCGGGCCGGTGTTATGGAAGTTCACCCGCGCCTGAACATCCTCCGCCGTTCGCAAGCGGAAGAGCAACGAACCATTGCGGATTTGCAGGAAATCGCGGAACACCGCATTGCTCTGCACGATCTGATCAGGTGTTGGGGTGTAGGCTGCTGCATTGGCCAGATACTCACGGGCCAGGTCTAGCTCGCCCTCCAATGGAACCCCGCGCCCCAAGCCAGTGGTCTGGTAGCTCCAGTCCAGAATGTTGAACCAATCGCCGGAGTTGTAGCTGTTGCCATCAAAGGACTTGGAGCGCAGGATGTCCTGCCCGGCATGGATGAAGGGCACGCCCCTGGCTGAGGAGCACAAATGCTCGACCCCACCCAATGCGCCCGGATCGTCTCTTCCAGCGAGATTTCGGCGGGCATCTTGAACACCATCCAATCGAAGAGCGTTTCGTTATCGTGCTTTTCGATGTAGTTGACGTGTTCTTGTGGGTCCAGGTTATAACCAGCGGGCGCTGGTTGCCGCCGTAGGGGATGTTTGCCCCAGCCACCCGCTCGCCTTCGCGGTTTTCGAAGGTGTAGGTTGCCAGATTGCCCGCCAGGCCCACGCGAATCTGATCCATAAAGAGTAGCATCCGTTCGGCTTCGGCGGCCTCATCCGTTACTGCTGCATTGGGGACGATCCCGGCCAGAGTGATGAATCCCTGCTCGCTGGCGCTGTCACGCACCGGGCTACCGCCTCGCACCGCATCGCGCAGACGGTCGCTAAAGGTGCCGATCCCCGTCCCGGCCAGGTTAAGCTGGGTGGCGTTGGTGCCGCGTGCGTTGTTTTCCACCTCACCAAAGTTCCAGCCTTCGCCATAGAGGTACACCCGCCGGCCATCCACACCATCATCCGCGATGGTCAGCGCTTGCAGCGCCTCCTGCACGGCCAACATGTCTTCGACCATGTGGTGGCCCATCAGGTCAAAGCGATATCCGTCAATTTTGTACTCGGTGGTCCAGGTGAGGAGCGAATCCACCATGAACTTACGGAACATATTGTGCTCGCTGGCCGTGTTGGGGCAGCAGGTGGAGGTATGCACCCCTCCCGTCTCGTTGAGGCGATGGTAATAGCCGGGCACGATCCGGTCGAACACCGAACGCTCGCCCTGACCGGCCTGGTTGGTGTGGTTGTAGACCACGTCCATCACCACGTTAAGCCCGAGCTGGTTGAGCGCCATCACCATCTGCCGGAACTCCAGAATGCGCGTGATCCCACTGGGGTCAGTGGCGTAGCTGCCTTCTGGTGCCGTAAAATGGAAGGGGTCATAACCCCAGTTCTGGGCGTCCAGGTCGCGCACCTCATTGATCAGTGCGCGCTGCTCGTCGCTGTCTGCGGGGAAGCTGGCCAAGGCTGCCGAGTCGGGTTCGGCGCGGGCTGCCGGGTCTTCCAGCACAGAGGCGACATCAAACGCGGGCAGCAAATGCAGGTGCGTCAGCCCAACCGCCTGCAGGGCCCGCAAATGGGCAATGCCTGCGCTCCCCTCCAGGGCGAAGGCCAGGTACTTACCACGCAGCTCCTCTGGCACTCTTTCGTCAAAGATGCTGAAGTCGCGCACGTGCATTTCGTAAATCACGATATCTTCGAACGCCTCGAAGTTCTGCGGCTTGACCAGCGTATCCCAGCCTTCCGGCGCCAGTGCAGAGTCGCGCAGGTCCACCAGTTGGCTACGGGTGCTGCCCATCGCCAGGCTGTAGGAATAGGGATCGGTGACCAGGTTCACCTCGACAGCACCCGTGCTGGGCACAAACACCGTGACCTCAAACAAATAGTACTGGTATTTCCAGCCCGGTTCCCCGGTAATGCTCCAGACGCCAGTCGCGGGGTCCAGTTCCATTGGCAGGACCGCGCTGGCCTCGCCAGTTTCATCTGCAAAGAGGTGGAACTGCACGTTTTGTGCGGTCGGTGCCCAGACCGCAACGGTCGGCACTTCGCCATCCCAGGTCGTGCCCAGTGCCCCACCATAGGTGAAGAGGTCGTCCAGCACGCCCGGAATTTGCAACCCCGTTGCGTTGATCAGCATTCCATCGGCATCAAAGGCCGCCACCGCCAACTGCCCCTTCAGGATGTCTGGCACCTGCGGCAGCGCATCCGCAGGCAAGGCAAACGCCGGGAGATCAGCCAGGTGAGGGAACTTGGCTGCCGCTTCCACACTGATCCCCTCAGGAACCGGGGTCAGTTCAACGCTTTCGCCGCCCACCAGACCTTCCTCGGTCAGTTCAAGCGTGGCTTCTGCAGCCCAGAACAGGCGATAGGTGTAGCCTTCTTCCACATCCACCTGCCAGGCAATCGTCGGAGCTGCCACCCAATGCGCCTGTTGCAGCGCAATGTTGCCCGCCGCGCCACGTACGGCCATCGCTTCTTCCTCCTCAGGGGTCAGTTCAACGGTGCCGCCTGCCGCAATCGTGAGCAGCCCGTTACGTGGGTTAAAGGCAAAGACCATCAGGGTACGATCCGCAGGCACATTGAAGGGGATATCCGCCCCACCCCGCGCCCCGTCCACGCCATAGTTCTCGCCCCAATCGCGATTGATAGCCACCTTCACCAAGTAGTCCCCCGCCGGGATGCGCGGCGTCATGAAGGTGTAAATGCCGTCTCCATCGCTATCTTGCAGCCACATCCGCAAGCAGCTTGGCTCCCAATCGCCTGTGTGGGCAAACGGCGGGCACCCGATTTCGCTGTTAAAGGTCCCCGGCAGAGTTGCAACGACCGAATTCACATTGTCAGTCACCCAGCCGGTTTTGTGGTCGTAGAAGAAGGTTACCCGTTCGTCTTCATCCAAGCTGAGGGTAACGTTAGAAGAGCCACCCGCTGCGTTTGCGTTGGCACCATAGCTCACATCCCAGGTGGCATTGAGCGCTGCTTTATACTCCCATTCGCCTGCGGGCACCTCCAGTGTCGCAGACCAGATGTCGTTGCCCGCGTTATATTCCATAAAGGTGGCTTCACATTCCGGCGCCCAATCGTTGGCACAGCCCAGCTCATCCTGAAAACTTCCGGCCAGGGTAACGCTGGTCGGGAAGGCATGGCCATTCGGGTTAAAGAGACCCTGCACCATGGCCGGGTCCACTTCTCCGGTGGGAACATCCACAACCGGCGGCCCCTGGTCAGCAGGATTTGGCTCCGGGATGAGTTCCACGGCCACTGAGGGCAACAGCACATCGTTGATCAGATGCACCGCGCCATTGCTGGCCAGACGGTCCGGTTGGATGATGCGCGCTCCGTTGATCAGGAAAAAGTTGCCTTCCTGAGTCACCGTGAGCGTTTCGCCCTGGAGGGTTTCCAACGTTTGGCCATCGCTGAGGTCCGCTGCCAGGACCACACCTGGCACCACATGATAAGTCAGAATCTGGTTCAGGATGTCTGAATCAGTGGTCAGGTCTGCCAGAACATCTTCGTCCAGCCTGGTGAAGACCGAGTTGATCGGCGCAAAAATGGTCACGGCTTCGGCTTCGCGCAACGCCGCATCCAGCCCCTGCGCCACGATCAGTTCCCCCACGATACTGGCGGCGCGGATTTCCGCCAGCACATCGACCACATCCCCTGCTGCCTGCTGCGGCGCAGAGGCCACCTGCGGCGCCTGGGCACTGGTCAACTGATAGCCGGTGTGGGCGCCAGCATCATCCGGGGTTTCGGTGGCCTCGGCTTCGCCTTCAGCCTCGGCGCCCTCAGCAGAGCCTTCGCCCTCGCTGTGTTCTTCCTCAGCGCCTTCGCCAGCGGGGGCTGCTTCGCTATGGTCCTCGGCGTTGGTGTCCTCGCCGTGGTCCTCGGCAGCGCCGTTTTCGCCTTGAGTTTCGCCTTCTTCGCCGTGCGCAAAGTCCTTCAGAACCACACCCTGCGCACAACCACGGCCCATCACGTAGATCTCTTCTTCGCTGCCCTCGGAGGCTTCCTTACAGCCCCGCAGATCGCTGGGCGCGTCATCAGTACAGGCCACCAGCACCACCATCAACGCCATGAGCGCTGCTATCCAGCGGAACTGGGATCGGCTTAGCATCTTCATCATCAAAATTTTTCCCTTTCTTGCTCTTGTTTCCCCAAACCTCTTGGCAAACAAACAGCCCTATTATCTCCTTTTAATCTCCATTCTTCAACCAGCGCATGATCGATTACAATCATGCCTGGAGGAGCAGAGACGCATGGAACATTATGTGCTGGTTGGGCATCTGGCCCAGGACATTTTGGCAGAAGGCAATCGCTTGGGCGGAACGGTTTACTTTTCTGGGATGCAAGCCCTGCGCCTGGGTGCCCAGGTTACGCTGATCACGAGCGCAGCACCCCAGCTTGATCTGACTCCGCTAGCACCCGAAATCCGCCACCATATCACACCAGCGCCAACATGCACCATCTTCGAAAATCGCTATACAGCGACGGGCCAGCGCTCGCAGTGGGTTCGGGGGCGCGCCCGGCCCTTGCACGCCGCCGAAGCACCAGCCCTTCAGCCTCCGCCTACCCTGCTGCACCTGGCGCCGCTGCTGGATGAACTTGACCCGGCCTACCTGGAGGCTTACGCGGGTGCACGACTTTGCCTGACGCCGCAAGGCTGGCTGCGCGAGGTGGCCCCCGATGGGCACGTGACCCCCCGCCACATCACGCCGGCGATGGAAATCGCCACCCGCGCCTGGGCAATGGTCTTTAGCGAAGAAGACCTGGGTTTTCAGGAGGAAGAAATTGCGCGCCTGGCGGGGGCCTGTCCGGTGAGCGTAGTGACGCGCGGCGGCCAGGCGGCTACGCTCTACCTCAATGGAAGCCCCACGCACATCCCAGCCATGGTCGCTGAAATTCAGGACCCGACGGGTGCGGGCGATGTCTTTGCAGCGGCTTCTTTCTGGCCTGCACCGCTCCGCCGATGCGCCCGCTGCGGTGCGCTTTGCCCACGCTGCCGCCGCCCTGGCCATCAGTCGCAGCACAGGCAACCGCTTTGCCAGTGCCGCCGAGATTCAAGCGCGCCTGGCTCGTCCCTGAAGGCTCCCCTAGCGGTCTCTCTGGCGGCTGCGCCCCAGCAGCAACTCCAGAAACTTCACCAGGATGCTCAGGCTCAGGGTCAGCATCAGGTAAGTCAGGGCGATGATGTTATAGCCAGGGAACACGGTAAAGGTGGCCGAATTAAAAGCCCGCGCCAGATTGGTGATATCTGCCACGCCGACGGTCGAAACCAGCGAACTTTCCTTGAGGATGGCGATGAAATCGTTGCCCAGCGGCGGCAGCACATTTCGGATGGCCTGCGGCAGGACGATGTAGAGGTTCATTTGCAGGTCAGACATCCCCAGGCTACGTGCGGCTTCGCGCTGTCCATCCTCAATGCTCTCAATTCCAGCGCGGAAGATCTCCGAAAGAAACGCGCTATAGGACACCGCCAGCGCAAAAATCGCGCGCCGTTCTGCGCTCACATCTCGGGTGGTCAGCTGCTCTATATAGGCCGAAAAGCCCAATAAAGTGATGTTGCGCTCCAGTAACCAGGCACCTACCTCGTTGCCATAGTTGATCATCTGCGGAATCAGCGCAAACACAATGTACAGCAGCAAAACCAGCGTCGGGATGCCCCGAATCAGCTCGGTATAGGTCGTTACCGGCTGATAGACAAACAGGTTATAAAACACCGAGCGCGAAGGCCGCCGCAGCAGGGCCAGCGCCAGCCCCATCGCCAGGGCAATCGCGTAAGCCTGCACCGATACCCGAATGGTGATGATGATCCCTTCGCGGATCGAAGCCCACGCTTCTTGATAGAGGTTGTTGTCTGCATAGTCAATCGCAAACCACAGCACAAAAGCGAGGAGCGCCAGCAACCACCATGGCCCCCGCGAGAGCCGGATGATCACCAGATTGTTCTTTTGCGGATTGACCCGACTCTCAGAGAGGTTTTCGCTACGCAAATTGGATACAAAATTCATGGGGCCAGGTCTCAGAAAAAAAGGGAGGGAGAACAGGCTCCCTCCGCAAAATCAACGTCACCAGGCTGCCGAACTTATTCCGCCGCGACCGGCTGGAAGTCCACCGACCACTTGTAAACCAGATAGTCCAGGTAGCCGTCGTCGGTCATGCTTTGCAGCGCGGCGTTAAAGGGTTCCACCAAGTCGCTGCCACTCTGGAACAGCAAGCCCAGCGGCACTGGCTCCACCAGCGGCTCGCCAATCAGCATAAAGGCATCGCCAGTGGTGCTGATGAACTCGCCGCCAAAGGCGTCAACGGCCATCGCATCAATATCGCCATTCTGGAGCGCCACCAGCAAGGCGCCGAAGTCATCCACGGTGATCACCTGGCTCTGCGGCACGGGGTAGATTTCGCCCGCCAGCACCTGGCCAAACGAGTTGTTCTGCACGCCCCAGATCAGGTTTTCGGACTCCGCCAGTTCAATGAACGCTTCCACGCTGGAAAAACGGGCTTCGTCAGCGCGCACCAGCAAAAAGGTTTCTGCCTGGCTGTAGGGGATGGTCATATCAAAGTTTTCCTGGCGCTCATCCGTGATGAACAGCCCATTCATGGCCATGTCGAAATCGCCCTGGGCCACGCCCTGGAGTTGGAACTCGAAGGTCGTGTTTTCGTAGACCGGCACGCAGTTCAGGCGGCGGCAAACTTCTTCCACCACATCATATTCAAAACCAATCGGCCCCTCTACGCGCGGATCCACAAACTGAAAGGGCGTGTAGAAGTTCTCCACCGCCACCACGATCTCGCGGCCTTCCAGGTCCGGCAGGTCATCATAAACCGCCGCCTTTTGCGCCATAGCCGAAGTTCCCGCCAAAGCCAGCACCAGGACGAGGGCCAACAGCCCTACCAAACGGGTTTTTTGCATGAGTTTTGCTCCTTGAGAATTGCCATACCGCTCACGAGAGGCCACAGTATAGCGATTTTGCAAAGCCAGGCACAAAAGTTTAAGCAGCGGTTAACCTTGCTCCGCCTGCGTTGCACGCTTTCCAAACTCAAGGCTGACGTCCGGCAGGCGCCAATTGGAGCCGTGCAGGAGCGAATGGCGTCTTAGGCAAAATGTAAACGATTTCAAGTTTTCAGTAGCGGATTTTTGCCGTCGGTAGGGCTTTCCTCTCTCCCTCCCCCACTGCTGGGGTGGGTGGTGGCAGGGGCTTATAGTGCAGGTGGGGGTAATCTGGCTGGGTACGGCGGCGGTATGCCTGCTGGCGGCAGGCGTTGCTACAGTAGCGGCGGTCGCTGCGCGTGGCTCGGAAGTCGGTCAAGCACTCGTCGCACCTTCCGGCCCACCTGTAGGGACGGCCTGCGCGGTATAGGCTGGGGTTGGGTGTCTGCATTGGTCCCTCGGGTAGTAGTGTAACGATAAGTGTAACGGGTTGTGCTCCGCGTGGGCCGCTGGTGCGGCAGATTGGGTCCTGTGGCTTCCTTCAGATAGTAAGTGTGACTGGGCGGCGTGGTCTTGCGGCCTGTGTTAGGCTTGGTCTGGGTACCGTAGCACTTCACCTACTTTCTAGCGCGCGTCGGGGTGGTTGCTCCGGCGCGTTTTGTTTGGGCTGGCCGCCCCCGCAGGGTGGCGGTGGGGGCGGGGGCGGGCCAGCCCTGCGCTTGACGCACGGAAGGGCGCGGCCGGGCGC
>JAAUUD010000055.1 GCA_012031655.1 Anaerolineae bacterium
GATCGTCCCACTGTAGACGATCAGGTCCTGCATGGTGCTGAACAATTCGAGCGTGAGCAGTTGGGCAGCCGCCAGGTCGGCACACACCGGCGTGTCTTCATATTTGCGCCGCGCCTGCATCAACTGGCTGTAGACCGCCAGCATGTTCCCCGCGTTGTCGATGCCTTCGGCGCTGATCAGTGTCGAATATGTCTCGATGTCGGCGGTAATTTCTTCGAGATAGACCAGCGCGTCGCACTGCACAGCGCCTTCATCCACCAAATCTTCTTCTGTGCCAGTGCAGGCAGGGCGATCATCATCGTCACCAGACCAGCGATCAACAGCCATCGACGCATCGCGTACACTCCCTTTTGCAGATGTCGAGTCAGTACGAATCAGGATAGAGGATATGCGGACGCAGCGCAAACAAAAACAGAGAGACACCCGGCGGGCATCCCTCTGTCTGATGATTTCGGTAGATCGCGCGGCTTAGCTGGCGGGGGCGGTTTCCGTCTGGAGGACTGCCTGCACGTTCAGTTCCATCCGCACATCCTTCGACACCAGCACGCCGCCTGCTTCGAGTGCCTGATTCCAGGTCAAGCCGAAGTCTTCGCGGTTGATGCTGGTAGTGGCGCCAAAGCCCGCAACTTGCATCCCGTAGGGGTTGGTGCCCTGGCCGAAGTGTTCGACCTCCAGCACCACCGGACGGGTTACATCGCGGATGGTGAGATCACCATAGATTTTGCCGCTGTTCTCGCCAGTAATTTCGATCTTGTTGCTCTTGAAGATCATGTGCGGGTGCTTTTCCGCCTCGAAGAAGTCGCCGCTACGCAGGTGAGCATCACGGTCAGCAGTGCGGGTGTTGATGGAGGCGGTTTCAATCTGCACTTCCACGTAGGAATTGGCGGGGTTCTCGGCATCGAAGTCCATAAAGCCGTCAAACCGTTCGAAGGAACCACGCACGGTCGTCACCATCATGTGCCGAACCGAAAACTCAACCAGGGTGTGGGGAACATCGATCTTCCAGCGGGCCATCTGCTTACGCTCCTTAGGCTGTTGTTCAAAGGGTTATCTCAAACGGACTACCGTCCGCTTTCAATAGTAACTGTAGCACAGAATAGGCAGGGCAATCTAAGAACTTCGTTAGAAAGCGGACGCTAGTCCTTTTAGCGCAGGAGCTTGAACAGGGTTTCTTCCAGCCCGGCGACAATCCGCTGTTGATTGTAACCCAGGGTGGAGCGCTGAAAACGCAGCACGTGGACATCCAGCATGGCATACAGCACATCCGCCATGTAAGAAAGGTCGCCCAGCGGATTGATGCGCTGTAAGAGCTTGTAGATGGTCTGCCTCCACCACAGATGGGCCGGATGCCCCAGCAGCATTACTTCTTCGTTGGGCACCTGCACGCACAAGAAGGCGCGGTTACGCTCCACATAATTCACCACCTCAACCAAAAACCAGCGCAGGTTATCCAGGGCATCGTCCAGCGTGGCAAGGCGGTGCATGGTGCGCGTTTGGAGGTCCCGTTGCTCTTCATCGAGCAGGGCCTGGCACAGCGCTGCTTTGTTCTCGAAGTGGCGATAGAGCGTGCCCTTGCCAACCCCGGCCTCCTGGGCCACGGCGGTCATCGAAACCTGTTCCACGCCCAGTTCTTCAAACAAGCGACGAGCAGTTTGCAGCAATAACTGGCGGTTTTGCAGGGCATCTGCACGGGTGGGACCCGGTTCATAGAGGGGCAGGTTCTGGTCCATAACGTATAGAGTACACCAAAACATATTGGAAGTTGGTTAGAAGGCAGGCAAATTAGCACTTTTGTGCTATTCTAATCACAAAGTTTACTCTACAAAATTCATCCGAACATCATTATAGTGACGGCAATATTCGCAGGTCAGAAAGGATGACGCCCCCATGTCCATAGCGGTCCGTAGCCACGTTGGGCGCGATCTGCTCCAGAATGGCGCCTACTTCAATAGTGCGCCCAAAGTTGTGCTGGAATACGTCTCTAATTCGATTGATAACGCGCCAGAAGCGCAGGTGGTGCGCGTCGACGTGACTATTGACAGCAACGAGATCGTCATCAAAGACAACGCCAATGGCATGGCGCAGGAAGACCTGATGCATTTTTTTACCATGCATGGGGTCAATCGTCAGCGCACCCGGGGGCGCAAAGTCCGTGGCCGCTTTGGGACCGGCAAAAGCGCAGCCTTCGGGATTGCGGATGGCCTGCGGGTGGATACGGCTCGGCACGGCAAACGCAACGTGGTGGAACTCCACCGCAACGAGGTTTTAAACGTAGAAGATGGGAGCGAGGTACCGGTCAGGCACCTGGTTCAGGACGAACTGACCGACCGCCCCAATGGGACCATCATCACCATTTTTGACCTTCAGCTAGACCGCATTTTCATCACCCCGGTGCGCGAACGCCTGGAATATGCGCTGGGCCGTCACCTGGATAAACACGAGGTCTCGCTCAACAACCGGCGCCTGAAGTATCGTCGCCCGGAGGCGGTGCGAACCTTTGCCTTTGTGCCACCGCAGGACCTGCTGGCCCGGATGCCCAACACGGGCACGCTGCATATTTCTGTAGCGCGGGAAACCCTGGCGGCTTCTGAAAATGGCGTGGCGGTGCTGGCCAACGGCTTTCTGAATGCGATGACCCTGGGCGAAGCAACCGGGAAACCCTACACCCAACGCATTTTTGGCGAGTTGGACGCGCCCGACCTGGATGATGAGCGCGACGACGAGCACTTCCCGGCCTTCGACAACACCCGCGACCTGAGCCTGAACCCGCAAAATCCGCGCGCCGCGTTGGTGCTGGCCTGGATCAGCGCAAGTGTGGAACAAGTGCGCCAGGAATTGGACATCGAAGCTGCGCTGGATCGCCTTTCTGAAGTCACAACGCAAATGCAAAACGCGGCAGATGTGGTCTCGGAACTGATCAATGCGGACTTTGCCCGTGTTCAGAAGCGCCTGAAGGTGGTGGCCCAACACGCCGTAGAGACCAGTAGCATCGGCTCCAGCGATGTGGTGGAAGTCGTGCACGATGCAACCCCGCTGATTGACGAAGGCGCGCTGGCAGAGTATAGCCCACTCCGCAGCACCCCCCCGGTCCCAGCGTCATCCAGCCTCCCCCCACTGGACTACGCTCAACCAGATGAACCGGATGCGGAACCAGTGCCATTCCAGGCCCCACCCACCCCCGCACTGGAAACCGAAGCGACCCCCGACGAAGCCTATTCCGCCTTTGTGCAATACATGCGCGAGCTCGACCGGGCCGAAGAAGAAGCTTACTTTGAAGCCTTGCTAGAAGAAGCCAGCACGCTGCCGCTGGAAGAACGGCGCCAGGTGGTTCAGGAAGTGCTCGCGGAACCGTTGCTGCCGCCCACCCAGCCCGAATCTCTTTCGCAGGCCGCACCGGTCGAAGAAACCATTCATCGGAAATACGTCACCAGTGAGCACAAGGTGCTGTTGACCCCCCGGGGCAGCGACCTGCAAACGGCTTCCACGGTAGAGGCTGCGGAAACCTACCAGGATGAGTGGGTAGTGGACCGCGAAAGCTTTGTACAAGGTAAGGGCCATGGCACCACGGCGCCACAACCAGACGCCCCGACGCGCAAGTTCAAAAAACCGCAACGCCGCACCTACTTTCATATTAACTTCGAGCACATGGGCCAGGAAAAACCGCGCGCCCGCTATGCCGAAGATGCACGTACCATCTATGTCAATCGCGACCACCCACAAATTGTTCACATCGAGCAAGCCGAGGGCATCGAGAGCCTGGCCTACAAGAACCTGCTCAGCGAAATCGTGATTCAGGAATATGCGTCAGCAGTGGTGCGGCAGATGGCCAGCACCGGGTTCTATGTTGCGGACCCATTCGACGCGGTAGAAACGATTCAGGCGGTGGTCAACCGGTTGGCACGGGAGGCGGCGGGGCGAATGTTGACTCAGGCGGGGGAGGAAGCTGGGAGCGGCGATGCGATAGATGAGGACTAGCAGGGTGCGGAAAGCCCCCCCGGCGGCGCTGGGGGGGAGCCTGGCTAATCGTCCTTCTTGTCGTCTTTCCGCTCCAGGTCCTTGAACAGATCGTCCAGGTTGGGGAGTTCGCCCGTTTCCTTGAGGCGGCGCGGGGGTGGGGCCACTTTGCGCGCCCGTTCATACAGCAGTTCAGAGCGCTCTGCTTCCAGCGCCAGGTAAGCGCTCATGTTGGTGTCAAAGTTGCCATGGATCGCATTGGTGGGGTCGTCGCGTAGTTCCGCCGGGAGATGGTCTTCTATGTTATCCTGACGTTCCTGGGCGGCCCGGGCGCTGACTTCAAAATAGGTTTGCCACTTGCTGAGGGCAAATTCGCGCGTGTGGGGCATCAATTCCGTGATACGCCCATAGAGCATGCGCATTTTCCCGCCGTCTTCCAGCACGAAGGCGGAGCGGCAGTTGCCGCAGAGGGCGAAGTCCGGGCGACCTGATTGACGCACGACCCGTTGCCGTTGCTGGCCACAAATAGCACAGCGTTGGTAGCGGATGGCCTCGTCGTCCATCGTCCACAGAATGCTAATCGTCTCAGTCATGGATGATAACCTATAATGAGATAAGAACTTTCCATGACTATACTACAAAGCGCGGAGGCCTGTCGATGCGCGCTCAACCGCCCGCTTCGAAGGCTTCCACAATCTCTTGGGCTTTTTATGTTCGTCGCTGCCTTCTGGGGCGCTATCGAGCGTCTTCATTGCTTCGAGATACTGCTCCATCGTTACTTCAGCCCGGTTTTGCTTTTGTTTCTTGAGCTTCAGCGCTTCTAGCTCGAACTTTTCAGCATCCGAGAGCGCCCATGCGCGGCGGTGACGCCATCTACATCGGCTGTGCTCAGGTCGCCTTTTTCTTCCAACAGTGCTTTGAGCTTACTAAATGACTCGCTGCTCATCAGGGCTCCCTCTTTGGTAGAAACTGCGCAATACAGATCGCTGGGTTACGCATGGCATGGACCATGATCTTGCCCTCACAAGATACCGTGAAAAATGCGTGCTGGCTAGGCAGCAAATAGGCACCAGCAAGCATTCATAAAGAGCCAAGAGAGCGTTCATTTTCTCCTAGCAAAACACCATTGACAAACCCTGGCCCCCTCTTTTAGAATCCTAGCCACTGGCGACGAATGGGCAACCGTCATGCCGACGTAGCTCAATTGGCAGAGCGCCCGCCTTGTAAGCGGATGGTTATGGGTTCAAGTCCCTTCGTCGGCTCTCGCACCATCCGAAAGTGCGATCTTGGGAATGTAACCAAATTTTGGGTCCGTGTCCCGAGCGGCAAAGGGGGCTGACTGTAAATCAGCTGCGGGAACGCTTCGCAGGTTCGAGTCCTGCCGGGCCCACAGATGCCTGCATAGCTCAGCGGTAGAGCACTCCCTTGGTAAGGGAGAGGTCATGGGTTCAAGTCCCATTGCAGGCTTCTATCTATTTCGCAATACACCCGCATCAAGCCTTTGTGCAGGGTGTATGATCGTTGCTCTAAGCTTGGATATTTGAGGAGAACTAGGGTTCAATGGCGAAGTTTGAGCGGACGAAGCCTCACGTCAACATTGGCACGATTGGGCACGTCGACCACGGGAAGACGACGCTGACGGCAGCGATCACGAAAGCGCTGTCGTTGCGTGGGGCGGCGGAGCGGATGAACTACGAAGACATCGACAACGCGCCGGAAGAGAAAGCGCGGGGGATCACGATCAGCATCCGTCACGTGGAATACGAGACGGAGGTGCGTCACTACGCGCACGTGGACTGTCCGGGACACCGGGACTACATCAAGAACATGATCACGGGTGCGGCGCAGATGGACGGGGCGATTCTGGTGGTGAGTGCGCCGGATGGCCCGATGCCGCAAACGCGGGAGCACGTGTTGCTGGCGCGCCAGGTGGAAGTGCCGGCGATGGTGGTGTTCCTGAACAAGGTCGACATGATGGACGACGAAGAGCTGCTGGAACTGGTGGAGCTGGAGCTGAGCGAGCTGCTGGAGGGCTATGGCTTTCCTGGGGACACGCCGATTGTGCGGGGCAGCGCGCTGGCGGCCACGCAAGCGCCAGAAGACGCCAGCAACTCGGCCTATGCGCCGATCTACACGCTGATGGACACGGTGGATGCGTGGATTCCGACGCCGGAGCGCGACGTGGACAAGCCCTTTTTGATGTCGATTGAAGACGTGTTCAGCATCAAGGGGCGCGGCACGGTGGTGACGGGTCGCGTGGAGCGCGGTATTCTGACCAAGGGTGAGGAAATCTCGATCATCGGGCTGCGCGAAGCGCCGATGAAGACGGTGGTGACCGGCATCGAGATGTTCCACAAGGAACTGGACCAGGCTCAGGCCGGGGACAACGCCGGGGTGCTGCTGCGCGGGATCGAGCGCACCGATGTCGAGCGCGGGATGGTGCTGGCCAAGCCGGGTTCCATCACCCCCCACACCAAGTTCAAGAGCGAAGTTTATGTGCTGCGCAAGGATGAGGGGGGGCGCCACAAGGCCTTCTTCACCGGCTACCGCCCGCAGTTCTACATCCGCACCGTGGACGTCACTGGCTCCATCACCCTGCCTGATGGCGTGGAAATGGTCATGCCCGGCGACAACGTTAACCTCGTCGTCGAGCTCATCACCCCCGTCGCCCTCGAAAAAGGCTCCAAGTTCGCCATCCGCGAAGGCGGCCTCACCGTTGGCGCGGGTATCATCACCGAGATTATTCAGTAAGGTCGTGCAAGTAACGCCCGCCGGGGAGCATCCCTCCCCGGTGGTGCTTTGAAAGGTAGCAGGAACAGTCATGGCGAAAAAAGGGTCGCGGGTTGTGATCCACCTGGCGTGCACCGAGTGCGCCAGCAAACCCCGCAACTACACCACAGAGAAAAACCGGAAAAACGACCAGCAACGGTTGGAGTTGATGAAATACTGCCCCAAGTGTCGGCATCACTCACTTCACCGCGAAGTGAAATGAGTGGACACCAGACCATGGGGTGATCAGTGGATCACACGCCCCGGGCGGCTCTCGTTGTTAGGAATTGCACGCCTCGCCTGCTAGCCAGCGACTGATTACACCGCCTCCGGGCGGTGTAATAGCTAATCAGGAGAAAGTTCGTGGCCGATAACACCAAAGAACACAGCGCTCAGGAAGCCAAAGAGCTCTCCATTGCGGAACGCCGCGAGCGCCGCAAGGCTCGGCGGGAGCGCACGCGAGAGGAAGAGGCAGCAGAAGCTACCGCCAGCGCAGAAGCGCGCGGCGTTACCGCTCCTAAGGATGCCCGCACCCGCACGCAGGAAGAAGCCATGCGGGACCGCCAGCGCGCCAACCAATCTGCGGCAGAAAATGCCCCTGTCGTAGGCCGTGTGGTGACGTACTTCCGAGGGGTGCTGACCGAGGTCCAGAAAGTGACCTGGCCCACGCGGGAAGAAGCCCGCCGCCTGACCCTCATTGTGCTGGCGGTGTCGATTATGGCGTCGTTGTTTCTGGGTGGCATCGACCTGTTCTATGGTTGGTGGTTCCAGCAGGGCTTCGATAGCACCGAAACCTTCTTGGTTATCGCCCTTCCTGTGGCGCTGATTGCAGGCGCGGCGGCCTGGTATTTTGTTCTGCGCGAACCGACGAATACAGAACGGTAGTGGAAAGCGGCAAGCATGTTTAATGACGAGGAGCGCGATATCGACCTGACGCCGATCCCTCTCGATGAAGATGAGGAGAACGACGCGCCCCTGCTGCCAGAGATTTCAATTGAACTGGGCACCGGTCTGGACGACGACGAAGACCGTACAGGTGCCCACTGGTATGTTATCCACTGTTACTCCGGTCAGGAGAACAAGGTGCATCACTCCATCCTGCAACGCATCGAAACCATGAACATGCAGGACAAAATTTTTGACGTGGTGGTGCCCACCGAAGAGGAAATCGAGATCCGCGATGGGAAGCGCCGCAAGGTGGAGCGGCGGGTCTTCCCCGGCTACATCCTGGTCAAAATGGTTATGGATGAGGACTCCTGGTATGTGGTGCGGAACACGCCAGGGGTGACGGGTTTTGTGGGGATGGCAACGAACCAACCCCCCTGCGCCCGGAAGAAGTCGCCCAGATCAAGGGGCGGATGGAACAAGAAGCCACCAACATTAAGCTGGATTACAGCGTGGGTGACCGTGTCCGCATCAAGGATGGTCCATTTAACGACTTCCCCGGCACGGTGAGTGATATTGATACCGAACGTAGCAAAGTCCGTGTGATGGTCAGTTTCTTTGGGCGCGAAACCCCCGTGGAACTTGACTTTTTGCAGGTTGAAAGAGTCTAAGGCATGGCAAAGAAGATCAAGGCAATCGTCACGTTGCAACTCCCCGCGGGCAAGGCCAGTCCGGCGCCCCCCGTGGGTCCGGCGTTGGCCCAGCACGGCATCAACCTGATGGGCTTCGTGAAGGAGTACAACGCCCGCACCGCCAACCAGATTGGCGAGATCATTCCGGCGGAAATCACCATCTTTCAGGATGGCTCGTTTAAGTTCCGCCTCAAGAGCCCGCCCACGTCCTTCCTCATCAAGAAAGCAGCAGGGGTAGATCGTGGTTCGGCAGTGCCCCAAAAGGACAAAGTGGGCAAGCTGACGCGCGACCAGGTGCGCGATATTGCCCAGAAGAAGCTCGATGCGGGCGACATAAACGCCAATGACATCGAAGCCGCCATGCGCCAGGTCGAAGGCCAGGCGCGCAACATGGGCATCACCATCGAAGGGCAAGATTTTTCGTAAATGTGGGAGGGCCCTGGCCCGCTAGCCACCACAGAGAGGAATAACGATGACGACGGATACCAAGCATTACCGGGCAGCCGCCACCAAGTTTGACCGCCAGAATTACTATCTGCCGGACGAAGCGTTGCAACTGGTCAAAGCGATGGCCTACGCCAAGTTCGATGAAACAGTCGAACTGCACGCCCGCCTGGGCATTGACCCACGGCATAGCGATCAGCAGATCCGCACGACGGTCCTGTTGCCGCATGGGCTGGGCAAGGTGGTGCGGGTGCTGGTGTTTGCCGAAGGTGACGCCGCACGCATCGCGCAGGATGCCGGGGCCGACCACATCGGTGATGATGAAGTCATTGCGCGCATCGCCAACGAAGGCTGGACAGATTTTGATGTGGCGCTGGCCGTGCCTGACATGATGAAAAAGGTTGGGCGCCTGGGCAAGGTGCTGGGCCGCCGTGGCCTGATCGCCGAACCCAAGCCGGGACGGTGATCGCTGCGGAAGACATCCCGCGCGCTATCGAAGAAGCGCGTGCAGGGCGTATTGAATTTCGCAACGACAAAACCGGCAATGTGCACGTGCCGATTGGCAAGGTGAGCTTTGATGTTGAAAAGCTGCACGGCAACATGTCCACCGTGATGGAAGCGCTGGTCCGCAACAAACCCACCGGGGCAAAAGGGATTTACCTGCGGCGCCTGGTGCTGACTTCGACCATGGGGCCGGGCGTGCGGGTGGACGCCAACGCGGCGCAGGGGATGTTCGCCGCCGTGCTCTAAGGCTTTCAGCCTGCATCAATCACAGCAGCAAAAGGGCGTCTCCGCATGGTGGGGCGCCCTTTCTGCTTCAGCCAACCAAGGCTTTTTCTGGGGGTGTATGATGCCTGTCCTGCAACAAATCCGGGGCGATGTACGGTTGACCCGTTGCCAGTCCCTGTTGCTGGGGGTGAATGCACGGGGGCGCATCGAAGTCAACGCGCTGGAAACGCTCTTGCGAGATGACCAACCCGTGTTCTTTAGCGAGTATCGCCGCCTGGCCCGCGCTGGCAAATTACGGAGCGGGCAGCACTGGGTTTTTCGGGAAGCCACGCCCTGGCTGATTGCTGGCGTGGTGCGAGAGTCCGCTGGCGGCATTACCCGTCAGCGCTACATCGAGAGCATTGTGCTCTCGCTGCTGCGCTACTGGCAGGATGAACAACTGACCAGCCTGGCCATCGCGCCCCTCTGCGACGAGCCTGAATGGGAAGCGGTGCGTGGTTTGCTGGTGGACCAACTGAGCGCACTGCCCCTGCCGGTTATCGTGTACACCAGCTTTAGCCCAGGCCAGGCAGTGGAAGAACCGCCTTTCTAGCGCCTGATCAATGGCTCCCCGCCTGAAGCCCCACGCCACGCCAAAATTTGCTATAGTGGTGCCCAGCTTACCCCAGCCATATATACGAGCGGATGAGGTTTCTGGAATGCAGCGGATTGGATTTATCTGGGTGATCGTGGTGCTGAGCCTGCTGGCTCCTCGGTCTGGCATAGCGCAGGTCCCCGATCAACCTTTTTTCCCGGTCAAGCCGATGATCTTGCCTGTTGCGGGCGCGCCGGGGCCTGCGACCTGGCTTTTTGGGCAGGCCTATGGCAACACCACCGGCGCCTTTAACTTTGGCACGGCCTGGTATTCTGCCGGGCAGGGCTTGCACTTTGGGCTGGACTTCTCCATGCCCTGCGGGACGCCGCTGGTCGCCGTGGCGGATGCTGAAGTCTACGCCGTGGACTCGCTGAGCTTTGGCGCGGGGCCGCATAACCTGCTGTTGCGCCACCCGCAGCTCAACCTGATCAGCCTGTATGGACACCTGTTGCGCCGTGCGGAACTGGTGCCGGGGCAAATCGTGCTGCAAGGCGATGTGGTAGGCCTTTCCGGGGATCCGGACGGCACCTGCACCTCGCGCCCACACCTGCATTTCGAGGTCCGCGCCAGTAACTTTCGCGTGGCCTACAACCCGGTGGATTACATCGAGGCACCGTGGCATAGCCTGGTGACGATTGGCCCCTTCTCTAACCCGATGTTCCAGCAGGACATGGATAACCCGCGCCGCTGGCTGAGCCTGGACGACCAGCCCGCTGTGCAATTTGGTGGCGCACGCCTCAATGACTACTATCGCGCCTGGCCCTACCCCATCGACGTGCGCCCGCCAAACAACCCTACGCTGAGCACCGCCACGGAGCCACTGCCAGCAACGCCGTGGCGCTTGCGTCAGGTCGGGTTTGGGGGCTGTTGTGCGCGCCCCTGGTGGCACCCCGCCGATGCCAATCGCTTTTATATGATTGATGGAGTCCCCGGTCAGCGCGCCAGCGTTTTTGAATATCACCTGGCTGGCAGCCAGCCGCCGACCATCGCTTACGAAGCGCCGCCCAGGCTGCAATCGCCAGATGGCCGCTATCAGGTCACACGCGTGAATGGGGCGGTGACTATCCGTGACCTGAATGACCTGCGCGAATGGCCCGTGCAAACACAGGGCTTTCTGCCAGGCGTCAGCGCGGGAAACAGTGCGCTGCTGTGGGAAGTGTGGAAAAGCGACTACATCCCCGGCGGCATCCCGCAAACGGTCGAGACCTGGGTAAGCGCCTTGGATGGCAGCAACGCCCGCATGGTCTACCGGCAAAGCGGGGGTTGGGCAGTCTGGCTGGATGACCATCGCCTGCTCATCAATAGCTCGGTCCCGAACACCAATGCAACCACCTTGCGTGTGCAGGATACCCACGATGGCAGCCTGTTTGACCTGGGCACCTGGGAAGCCCTGCGCGGTCTGAGCGTGGCGCCGGGCGGTGGGCGGGTGCTGTTCTACCTGGCCTGGCAAGCGGACCCTAACGCCAATGGGATGTACGTGCTGGAGACGCAACCGGGCGCGGTGCCCCAGCAGGTGCCCTTTTTTGGGGGCTGGCGCTGGCGCGATGCCGATAGTGTCTACTACCTGCCCTTCGACCCCAGCAGCGAGGCGCAATCTCTGGCATATTATCACCTGGTCAGCGGCGAGCACCGCTACCTGACTGATATCGCTCGGATGCCCTTCACGGTGGCGGATGGCGACTGGTCTGTTTCGCCGGATGGCAACCGCATCCTGTTCCTGAACGCGCGCGACCGCAATACCTGGTTATTAGAAGCCGCGCCAGCCGAATAAGCAGCACCAAACCTGGCCCGCTTGGAGGGCCAGGTGTTTTCGGTTTACAATGAGAAAACGCGCCTAAACGCCCTGGCGACGCGCACGCCCAGCCCAGAAAGTGACCTGTGATGACGGACATCCTCTTTGGCCAATCCTACTTCCTCAAGTTTGACCCCAAGCTCTATGCGGCCATGATGCCCTATCCGCCGCTGGGGACTTTGTTTGCGGCCAGCTGGATGCGCGAGGCCGGCTACAACGTGGCCTTGTTTGATGCCATGCTGGCCGAATCGGAAGCAGCATGGGCGGCGGCACTGGCACACCATCAACCGCGCTACGCGGTCTTATTCGAGGATAACTTTAACTACCTGAGTAAAATGTGCTTGCTGAATATGCGCAAGGCCGCCTTCAGCATGATTCAAATGGCGCAGGCACACGGTATCCCAGTCATCATCTGTGGGGCAGACGCCACCGACCATTATGCCTGCTATCTGGAAGCCGGGGCCGATTATGTGCTGCGTGGCGAAGGGGAAATGACGCTGCGCGAATTGCTGGCCGCCCTGGAAGCAGGCCAACCCCAAGCGGCCCTGGAGCAAATCGCGGGGCTGGCTTTTCGTAGCGCAGCCGGCGAAACCCGCGTCACGCCGCCACGCCCCATCATCAAGCAACTGGATGAATTGCCTATGCCCGCCTGGGACCTGGTCGATGCCCCGCGCTATCGGGCCATCTGGCAGGAACGCCACGGCTACTACAGCGTGAACATGGTCACCACGCGGGGCTGTCCGTACCATTGCAATTGGTGTGCCAAGCCGATCTGGGGGCAGCGCTACAACGTGCGCTCGCCAGAAGCCATCGTGGCGGAAATGCGCTGGTTGCGCGAGCACCTGCAACCGGACCACATCTGGTTTGCGGACGATATTTTTGGGCTAAAACCGGGGTGGGTGCAGCGCTTGGCCGCCTTGCTGGACCAGGAGGGCTGGCACTTGCCTTTTAAGTGCCTCAGCCGCGCCGATCTGCTACTCGAGCAGGACAACATCCAGGCCCTACGCCGCGCCGGAGCGCAGATTATCTGGATTGGGGCAGAAAGCGGCTCTCAAAAAATACTCGATGCCATGGATAAAGGAACGCAGGTCGCGCAGATTTACCACGCCACGCAGCAACTCAAGGCGACGGGGATTGCCGTCGGCTTCTTTTTGCAGTTTGGCTATCCCGGCGAAACGCGCGCAGACATCCAGAAAACGCTGGCCATGGTGCGCGATCTGCTGCCGGATGATATCGGGATCAGCGTGAGCTATCCGCTGCCAGGCACGCGCTTTTACGAACGGGTGCGGCAGGACCTGGACACGAAAGCCAATTGGGAAGATTCCGCTGACCTGGCGATGCTCTATCAAGGGCCCTTCCCCACGGCCTTCTATCGCCAGTTGCACCGAGTGGTGCATAAGGACTATCGCTCCCGCAAAACCTGGCACGCCCTGCGCACAGGGCGCCTGTTGCCCTGGCAGGCCAGCAACCTGCGAAAGCTGGGTGCAATGCTCTATCATCGTTTAACGTTGCCCCTGGCCCAGGCCCGGTTGGACCGCCTGGCGCGGGGGACCCACCAGGCCACGCATCTGGCCCCAGCGGAGTCGTAAATTCGGGGAAAACCCGTTTCTGCTCATCTCTAGATGCTCCTGAAGGCGCCCTTAGCGCTGTGCTTGGGGCGCATCGTCGCTTTCATCGTGGCGCAAACCCAAAAACTGGCTCAGGTTTTGCAGCGCCCGATTCAGCAGGTTTGGCTGATCGGAAGTGCTTTCGGTGGCAGGTGGCGTCACCTGCGGTGACTGCTGTTCTTCTATCTCGCCAGAGACCCACAAATTCAAACTCATGCTCTTGTCCACTTTCGTTTCTGTTTTTGTTTACGCGTTTGCCAGTCAGTTGGTTCAAGATTGACGATTGCCGGAGGGCACTTTCCCTGCATTGCAGGAGCAAACAGGATGCTTTGCCACATGAGAACTTCTCCTTGCTTACTTTTACGAGAACGCTTGACGGGTAAATGAGAAAGCCGCCAGGCTACGGGCACCCAGCGGCTTTCAGGGATGAAAAAGCCGTGGGTCTGACGATCAGAGGCCCACGGCTGGAAGGCTCAGTGCTTGAGTCCAGTTAGCGAGCAGGGGGCAAAAGCCCAACTCCAATCGGAGGAAAGTTGTTGAAGTAATGTGCCATGTAAACAACTCCCTTCTTCGGCTAACTGAACACTACGCCCAGCATACGGAAAACCGCTGTTTCTGTCAAGCAGGCTGTCCTTTTTACGGCGAAAAGTGGATTCGGCAGCGAGCAGGGGGCCTAAATGACCCTTGGGATAAATTGGGTTATTTGTGGATATATCCCTATTTCATATCCCAAAATAACGGTCCTCCAACCTTAAAGAAACGGCCTGTAAACGTTAAAGAAAAAAGTTATCGACAGGTTATGAACATTGACATTTTGTTTATTGGGCAAAAAACCGAAGTTTCACCCCCATATATGGGGGGGTTGGGATATGCCCCCCTATAGGTATAGCTTGCCCTCAGATATCGCAGAAAGTGCCTACCAAGTTATCAACAGGTTATCGACAGGTTATCGACAGGGCTGTTCATAACTCGGATATCCCTACTATCCCAACCCCTATATATGGGGGGTGCCATCGCTTGACCCCCCATATATGGGGGGTCATCCAGCACGCTAAAAATCGAACAAAGGTGCGGATGTCGATGATGTTCATAACCTGTCGATAACTCGGCGAGTTATGAACATTCGATGTTCATAACTTTTTTGGTGTCACAGCGGGCTTACCCCCCTATATATGGGGGGTAAGGACCATCGACCCCCCACATATAGGGGGTAAAAATCGGGGCAAGCCCGGAAACCGCCGTTTCTGCCCACCAAAACGCAAGTTATGAACATCCCTACTAGATAAGACTACCTAAAATAAGAATCCCTACTGGGAATATTAAATTGCTCCGCAAGCCAAATTCAGGTAGCATCAGTGAAAACCCGGCAACGCAGGCGCCCTGACTATGACCTTTGGACAGAACTTTATTGACCCCTCGCGGGTGCAAAAACTGAATCGGTTGGTGGAAGTAAGCCTGGTGATGAACTCCACACTGGAGTTAGAACCGCTCTTGCGCTTCATCATGGATGCAGCCGCCGAACTGACCGACTCGCACAGCGCTTCCATCCTGTTGGTAGACCCCAAAACCAAAGAACTTCACTTTATGGCGTTTAACTCCGAGTCCGAAAGCGATTCGGTGGGGACTACTTTGCGCCGTATCCCCGTTCCGCTAAAGGGCAGTGTGGCGGGGGCGGTGGTGGCTGGAGGATCGTCCGATTGTGATCAACGATGTCACCCAGGACCCGCGCCACTGACCGCA
>JAAUUD010000056.1 GCA_012031655.1 Anaerolineae bacterium
AACGCGCTGGCGGCGGATGTCCTCGCGGCTGGCTTGCAGCCAATCGCGCAGGCGGTCCCAGTTACGGATGAGGGCTTCGTGGCGACCTCGTAGGTTGGTTCGCGGGTTTGCGGGTCCACGTCGGAGGTCAGGAGGCGATATTGCACGTAGCGGTCCAGCACCACCTGCAAGGGATCGTTTTCGGCGGCGTCTTCGAAAGCCAGTTCGGAATAGGACACGCGGCGCCGGGTATCCTCCGTGCCTTCGCCCAGCGTCACCAGGCGCAGGAAGAGCTGACGCGCGGCTTCTTGCTGCTTGGGGCTCATTTCCTTAAAGGTTTCTTCGGCGCGGCGGGCCAGCGAGCCCAGCACCCCGCCGGTTTCCTCGTAGTTCTCCAGGGTCATCAGCAAGCCCTGGCGGCGCTCGAACAGCTCAGTCAGGGTGTATTGCAGCAGTGGCAACGCGCCAGGTTCGTTGCTCACATCAGTAACAATGCGGCTGATCAGGCTTTCCTGCACCCGCGCCCCGGCTTTTTGAGCAGGCTTAACAATGGTGGTTTCGAGTTCTTCATCTGTCAGGGGCAGCACAATCTCGGTGCGCTCGCGCATGAGCTGCCCAAAGCCGGAATATTGCAGGGGGCGGTCGTAGAAGTCAGCACGGATGGTGATCACGGCACGCATGCGGCTATCGGGATGGGTGAGGGCGTAGCGCAGGCTTTCGATGAAGTGCACCCGGATGGTGTTGACCTCGGTCTGAGTAAATACCTCTTCAAACTGGTCAATCAGGATGAAAAATTCGCTCTCGCCATCATCGGGCAGCACCTCATTCACGATGTTGAACAGGCCCTCGGTGCTGTTGCGCAGGCGGTTCTTCAGGTCGTCTGGCGGGTATGCGGCCACGCTCAGGATGGCGTTTTCCAGCTCGTTCATGGCGTCGATGCTGGGGACCATCTCGGTGATGAAGAATTTCTTGGAATTTGGCAGGGCACCGCGCCGTAGCGCCGGGATCACCCCTGCTTTGACCACGCTGGACTTGCCGCTGCCGCTGGGGCCCACCACCGCCAGAAAGCGATAGTTGGATTGATCGTTGGCCATGCGCTCTAACAAGGTGCTAATGAGCGCATCGCGGCCATAAAAGTCGTCAGAGTCGCTCTCCTGAAAGGCGCGCAAGCCCTTGTAGGGGTTCACCAGCTCCAGGGCAGGCGCTTCCAGGTCCAGCATGTCGGTCGTGATGCGGAAGGGGGCTACATCCTCGGTGATGATGAACAGGTCATCATCTTCCAGATTGGTTGGGCGCTTGAAGGTCTGGCTGAAGCGCTCGCCGCTCAGGGCTTCGCGGAAGGCATTGGCAAAGGCAACCACATCCTGAAAGCGCGAGTCTGGGTCTTTGGCGGTGGCCACCAAGAGCACATCATCAATAGCCACGGGCAAATCGGGCCGTAGGCTGCTGGCCGCTGGGATCATCTCCGTAAGCTGCTGGATGATGAGGTCCGAAGCCTTGTTGCCCTCAAAGGCGCGGCGGCCCGTCACAACCTCAAACATCATCAGGCCCAGGCTGTAAATATCTGTGCGAGCCGTGACCCCGCCCGACTGAATCTGCTCTGGCGCGATGTATGCCGGGGTGCCTGTGACGGCGCCCAGGTCAGCGGTATAGCTGGCCGCCATATCCTTAGCGATCCCAAAATCAGAAAGATAGGCATTCCGCTCGGTATCCAGCAGGATGTTGGCAGGCTTGAGGTCCTGGTGGATGACGCTGCTTTGGTGCGCTATGGAGAGCGCAGAGGCAAGTTGATCCATCAGCGGATGGCCTCGGGAATATCCCAGGGGCCCCGCGCCAGGGTATCTTCCAGGGTGCCGCCGCGCAACATACGCATCACCAGGTAGGCCCCGGAGGGGTCGCGCCAGTAGTCGTAGAGCGGGACGATGTGCAGGTGTTCCAGGCGGGCGACGAGCTGCGCTTCGGCTTCGAAGCGGCGGATGAACTCTGGCTGGTTGGCAAACTTGGCGCGGATCACCTTAATGGCGACTTCGCGCTTGACCAGCGGCTGAAAAGCACGATAAACCGCCCCAAAGCCGCCTTCGCCGAGGATCTCCTGGAGCTGATAACCGCGAACTTCTTGATTGGTAAGGTCTGCCATAGACACGGTCAAATTTATCCTTCCGGGTGTTCCTCAGCTTGTCCAGGGTTTTGCGGAGTGCCATAAAAGGCCAAATGTTGTTCCCGCAGGGCGCCACTCCATTCCAGGATGTGGTGCTGTTCATTGAAGCCGATCACGACATGATCAGGGGGAACGTCTTTGGTGACCAGGCTTTGCGAAGCCACGTAAGCGCGCGTCCCCACGGTGATGTGGCCAATAACCGTGGCATCGTGGCCAATGGTCACATGATCTTCGAGCGTAGGGCTGGGTTCCTTCACGCCCACATCAAACTGGCTATAGGCGGCGCGCAGGGCTTCCAGGCTGCCCATCCCCACATCGAACATGCGGTAGGTGTGGATGAGCTTGCCAAAGGAAGAGCAATAGTTGCCAATCTTGCAGCCATTCCCGACCACGCTGGTCACACTGCTGTATTGCCCTACCGTGACGTAGGCGCCCAAAAAGGCGCTGATGAGGATTTTGCTGCAATCGCCCACCACGGTATCCCACCGGATCACGCAGTTATCTTCCAGCATGCAGGCTCGCCCCAACTGCACACCGGTGTAGATCAGACATCCGCTGTGGATAATGGTATCTTCGCCAATGTGCGTTGGCGTATCCACGATGGCGTCGTAGCTTTCGGGATCAGTGCCGAGTTGCCCAGCCTTGAGGCGCTGGTGCAGGGTGCCCAGTTGTGGGCGCGAGGGCTTGCCGATGATGCAGTTGTCCTCAATGACGACGCCGCTTTCAATGATGCACTCGCCGAGGATGCTCACATTTTTGCCAATGTAAACCTGGGGGTGAATTTTCGCGCGTGGGCTAATGTACGTCATGGACCCGATCAGCACTCCAACCCATTGTCAGCACTTGTTGTTGAATACACAGCCTGTTTCTTGCTGCACTCCTTGCCTAAGGCCCCGGTTAGAAAAACGCTTGCGAGGGTCACTTGCTCGGTAATGCGCATTTACTATAGCATCAAATGGTGCTTCAGGAAAGTTACGCCACGGCTGGCGCGTCCGGGTCTGGGGTTTTGGCTGGGCGGTCTCCGAGTTGTCAGGAAACCCTTGCAACCCGTTTTTTCTGGCAGGTACGACTTAAGTACAAGTTGACACACGCATGCGAAAAGCGTACAAATTAAGAGGTCCTCAAAATATTACGTGCTCGCATCAACCACCAAGACGGGCGCTGAACAAAGATGTTAACGCTTCTTACCAGGGGATGAAGGCTGTGGAGGTGACATGCGAGTTTTGTTGATCTATTCGACGGCAAACCTGGGCGGCGCCGAGATTTACGCCTTAAATCTGATGGAGGTCTTAGGCGCAGGCGGGGTCGAATTTACGCTGGTGGCTCCTTATGGGAGCTTCATTGGTGCCCAGGCCAGGCAAAGGGGCATTCGCGTGCTGGAAGCGCCCATCACCTACCCTGAG
Source organism: Anaerolineae bacterium (assembly GCA_012031655.1). Classification (GTDB taxonomy): domain Bacteria; phylum Chloroflexota; class Anaerolineae; order Aggregatilineales; family J027; genus JAAUUD01. Next base: position 3,541 of record JAAUUD010000056.1, read on the forward strand.
TTTGATGGGACTGCTTTGGTGCAGTGTGCCTACCAAACGATGGCTGCGTTGCGCCACAACAAACCAGACCTGATCCATGTGCATCATCTGCCCGCCGCCTTGGTGGGGCAGTTTATCAGTGCGCAGTGGCAAATCCCGCTCTTGATGGCGCTGGACTCTGCCTATCTGCGCGAACCTTATCGCCAGTTTATCGCCAGCACGGAATGTGCTTTGATGGTCGCTTCCCCAGGTGGGATATTCCCGCCTGATCAAAGATGGGCTGGGTTCCCCGGAGATGACCTACGTTGCGGAACCGGGCGTTGATCTGGCGCAGTTCCCGTTGGTGACTCCCCAGTCACGCCTGGCGGCCAGGCAGCATTTTGGCCTGGCTGCCGATGCTGAAGTGGTGGGGGTGGCTGCTCGGTTGGTGCGCGATAAGGGCATGCTAGAGGTGCTGGGGGCAGCCGAGCAATTGCTGGCTACCCGGCCTCGCCTGCACTTCCTCATCGCGGGCACGGGTGTATTGGAGCGTGAACTGCGGGAGCGGGTTCTGGCAGCTGGGTTAGCCGACCGGATTCACTTGCTAGGGTGCCAGGAAACAGCGGAAATGCCCCGCTTTTATGCCGCTATTGACTTGCTGGTGCTGGCCTCCCGCCGCGAGGGGCGGCCTATTTCTGTGATGGAAGCCGTCGCCAGTGGCTTACCGGTGGTGGCTACGCCAGTCGGGGATATCCCTTTGATGGTCAAAAATGGCATTAACGGGGTGATCATCAACGGTGTGGAAGAAGCCGCTATCGCCCAGGGGATTGCTCAGGTGCTAGAAAGCCCCAGCTGTACCCGGCGCGCCTATCAACACAACACGCTTCTGCGCCATCAGTTTGATTACTGGGCGTGCTGTGGGGCCGTGGAGGGCATCTATCAGAACGTGGCGCTGTTGCCAGCGGTGTGGCGGCAACCCATCCTGGGCTAAGGCCCGGCTGCACTAGCCCCGGTTGAAGCGTGGCGGCAGCAGGGCTCTTTGCCCTACCAGGGCGCCGCGCTGTTCAAATACATTGAGCGGCGTAGCCCCCTCACAGGTCAAAGCTGGGAGCGGATTCTGGCACCGATAGACCCGCACTTCGAGCACATAAGTGCCTGGTGCGGCGGTCCGGGGTAAGCGGAGCCAGAAGGTATCCTGCACGTAGCGTTGCAACCGCCAACTGCTGGTGGCCCATCCCCCGGGGTAGCGGTGGAGCACCCGTTCCACCACATTCCCGCTTTGCTGTTCCACCAGGCGCACTTCGGTTGCATAGTCTGGCAGGTTAGGCCGGGCAGCCTGCCAGAATAAATGAAGCGGCACCCTTTCCCCTGCCTGAAGCGCGTCCCGGTCCAGGCGATAGCCCAGCAAGTCAACGCCCCCTTCAAAGACCAATGGAACAGGTTGGATAGACCCGGCCACCGCAGCGCTGGCCGGGAACTGCCGCCCGGCGATGAAGCCCAAAATCAGCAAGCTACAGTAGAGCAACGCCAGGCTGCTGGCGCGCAGGGTGGGCAGGGCCACCGCAAGCGGATTGCGGCGGCGCGGAATGAGGACAGCAATGCCCAGCACCACGCCACACACCAAAGTGACCAGCGTGCTCAGGCGGCGCACCGGAGTTTCTCGCAGGCGCAGTTGCAAGTCACCCTGGCTGTTGGGCGGCACCGTGATCTCGATGAGGCCACTGGGTGTGCTACTCTGGATAGGCATCCTTTCGCTGTTTAGCTGGGCGTGCCAGCCTGCAAAGTTGAGCGTGAGCACCGGCAACACCGTTTGTTGCGGGCCATCCAGCACAATGCGAAAGGTATCATGCGTGGGACCGTGCGAAATCACGGCCAGCTCCGAGCGTGGCAGGCGGCTTACGCGCTCGAGCTTGTCTGGTTGGCCCCGGCGCAACGAATCTAACAGGCTTGGCGAGGGGGCAGGCAAGCGTCTGATTTGCCGGGGCAGCAGTTGACCATCGGGAAAACTACCCATCATCACGCCACGCAGCTCCGCCTGAAGGTGTTCTTCCCGTACATCGGCGCTTTCCTGAACGGAAAAGGGTGGCGGAACCAGGCTGGGGTAGCTTGACCCACATAAGAGAATGGCCAGCAAGCTGATCCCGATCAGACGGGCGCGGCCATGCCGGGCACCTTGTTCCAGGGCAGCGCCTGCCTGCCCGCCCACCACCGCCGCGGGCGCAACCGCCAGCGCCAGCAAATCGTGGCGGCTCAAACCAGGGAACTTGGCCTGCTGGTCCAGCCAGGCGCTATCCGGCCAGGTAGCCAGGCCCAGCAGCCCTAAACTTGCCAGCATAAAGGGCAACACCGCCAGGGCATTCGCGCGCGTTTGTTGGCGTTGCGCGGCAATCAGAACCCAGATGCTGCCCACCAACCATAGCCCCCAGGTGGCCAACCCCACGCTTTGCACCAAGGGAGGGTTAAAGAGTGCCGGATCATGAGGGCGTGGGGCGCTGAGAATTTCCGGTAGGCTGAGCGGAGCAATGTGGTTGTGCAGCGGGATCCAGTGGATGAGGTGCCATTCGGCCAGGGCAGGCATCCAGAAGATGCTGGCCAGGCCCAGCCCCAGCAAAAAACCGCTGGCCAGCATGGCTTTTCCGGTGCCGGGTAGCGTCCAACAGGCCCAGAAACCCCAGAGCACTGCCACCCCAAAAGGATAGCTCCGGGCAGGGCGGCAGTCGTCAGGAGGAGCGCCACCAGGGTGGCTAACAAGGCAACATCGCGCGGATTGCCCGCACGCAGCACACGTTGCATGGCCCACAGCACCCCCGGGAAGGCCGCCAGGGCCGCAAGCAGCGCCAGGTCGGCCTGAAGCATAAGCGTATTGGTATAGATCGGGGGTGCCAGCACGTAAATCCCCGTGGCTGTGAGGCCCGCCAGGTTGCCCCAGCGCATTTTCACGGCGCTGAACATCCCCACCCCAGCGCCCACCAAGGTGGCCGCCAGGCTTAGCTTTAAGCTGGTGTAGGGGCTGGACTGTGTGAGCAGGTAGTGCAGCCCGCCCAGGTAGTGCGGGGCTGGCGCCAGGTAGTTGAACAGGGGCGATCCATAGCCAAAATGGGCATCAGCAGCCCAACGGGGGTAAAACAAGCCGGCTTGCAGGTTTTCAGAAACCTGCTCTATGCGAAAGGCCTGGCCCAGCACCAGCGGCGAGCGCGGCAACCCCTCCCGCACGAGCCAGGGCAGCAGGATGATCAACAAGAGGATGGTGACCCCTGCCAGAACATAATCTGGACGACGCGGTGCAGGGCGCATCCACCCAGGTAGCTCAGGTTCAGCGGGTAAGGGACGCAAATGGTCGGCCATAGCGCCCAGTGTAGCAGCAGAGGCTTAGGCTGTCATGCGGCAGTTCACAGGGTTTCCCAGCGTGCGCGTACCACCCACTTCAGCTTTTGCAGGCGGGTGGTGCCTGCGCGGCGGCTAAAAACGTCGTAGCCAGCCTGGCGGATATCCTGCATGATGGCCCGGTAAATTTCGAGCGCGCTCATGACACCCCAGCGCCCCGAAGCCAGCAGCGGGACGCCCTGCCGTGCCGTCTGATAGTAGCGCTCGGTGCGCTCAAATTCGTATTCCAGCAGCGCGATCAGGCGTTCGTCAAGCAGCTGGGCACCCAGGTCTGCTTCGCTATAGCTGAACATCGTCAGGTCTTCCTGAGGGATGTACACGCGACCGATGTTCCAATCCTGCCAGATATCGCGCCAGAAGTTGCTGAGCTGCATGGCAACCGAAAGAGCGTCAGCATAGGGGTAGGCGTCTTCCACACGGCCCGACCGCGTGCCCAGGATGTGTGTCATCACCCGGCCTACCGTCAGCGCGCTGCCGTCCATGTAGTGGAGCAGGGCCACAAAGGTCGGAAAGCGCGTTACGCTCAGGTCTTCGATCATGGCGCGGAAGTAGGGTTGCAACAACTCCGGTGGGATATCAAATTGATGGCAGGTGTTGACATAGGCGCGCAACACCGGGTGATGGCTGGTGCCGGTTTCAAAGGCGCGCCAATAGCTATCGCGCCATTCTTCGATGGCTGCCAGCGGGCTTTCGAACCCGGCATGGCTCACGTCCACGCGGTCATCGCCAACCCGCATCACAGCATAGAGCGCTTCGACATGGTGCAGCTTATCCAGGGGCAGCACGCGGCTTGCAAAGGAGTAGTTCTTGCTGGCGCCGTGCATAATCTGCCGACAGGCTGCATAGTCCGCCGCCAGGTCTGGGGCGAGTTCCTGTGGCAAAGGCAGGCTGCCAAAGGTGGAGTGTTGTTGCTTTAGCGCCATTCTGCGCTGATCCTTTCTGCAACCAGACGTGCCGACAGCAGCACCATCGGCATCCCAATACCCGGGTACGTCGCTTGCCCGGCAAAGTACAAACCCTGGATATCGCGGGCTTTATTGTGGGGCCGGAAGTAGGCGGATTGAAACAGCCCTTGCGCCAGTGAGCCAAAAGCCGTCCCCAGCACCGCGTTGTAGTGGTCCTTAAATCCACCGGGGTAAACTGGCGCTCCCAGACGATATGCTGGCGCAAGTCCGGGTCAATGAGCGTTTCCAGCTTATCCACCAGGTGGTCACGCACGCGCGGCGCGGCTTTCGCCCAGTCAATGTCAGCATCCAGGTTAGGCATGGGTGCCAGCAGGTAGATCAGGCTATGGCCCTCAGGCGCCAGGCTGGGGTCTGTTTGCGTGGGGATGTTGAGGTGGAAAGAAGGTTCGGCAGGCAGGGTTTTGGTCTCGAAGATGGCCGCCAGAGTGGCATGATAGTCTTCTGAGAAGTAAAGCGCCTGGTGCTGCATGTGGTCATAGGTTTTATTAACGCCCAGGTATAGCAGGTAGCCGGAGCAGGCGTAGTGCATGTTATCCAAGCGATGGTCTGGATAGTGGCGGCGATGTTGGGCAGGCACCAGATGCTTGTAGGTATAGGGTAGATCGGCGTTCGAAACCACCAGATCAGCGTGCAAAACTTCCCCCGACTCCAGGCGCACGCCTGTGACTTTGCCGCCTTGCACCAGGATTTCAGCGACTGGGGCATTGGTGCGCACTTCGACGCCCACCTCTCCCCCCCGATGCGCAGCATATCCTCGATAATGCTGTAAATACCACCCTTAGGATACCACATCCCCCGGGCCAGGTCAGCATATGTGATGAGGCTATACATCGCGAGCGACTCAAAGGGAGAAAGCCCCAGAAACATGGAGTGGAACGAAAAAGCCTTGCGCAGCTTATCTGTTTTGAAGAAGCGCGCCACCTGGGGATAAAGCCGCTCGTAGGACTCCGTGCGTAGCAGCTTGTACCCGGCCACCGGGTTAGCCAGGTCGGTCAGGCGGTCGTAGTTCCGCACCACAAAGGGCATCCCCAGCGCATATTTGCGCGCCGCAGCCCCCAAGAAGCGGAAAAGGTTCTCCGCTGCCCCTGGCTCCACCTTTTCCACTTCAGCGGCCAGCTTAGCCATGTTGCTAAACAGGTCGATGTAGGTGTCGTCATGAAAGTAAATGCGATAGTTGGGGTCTAGCTGGGTGAATTCCAGGCATTCGTTGATGTCTCGGCCAATGGCCTGGTAGGTTTCGTCAAACGTATCCTTCATCACCAGGATGGTTGGCCCGGTATCCATGCGGAAGCCTTGTTCCTCCAGCACGTTGCTCCGGCCACCCGGACGGGACTGTTTTTCCAGCACGGTTACGGCAAACCCCTGGTGCTGAAGTCGTAGCGCGGTGGCCAGGCCCCCCATCCCCGCGCCAATGATAATCACCCTTGCCTTCGTCATTAGGTTCTCTCAAATTGGTTCGTTGTTTATGTGCTCTATTCTTTGTATAACACCCCTCAACCATCGCAGTAAGGGTTTCTCACCATAAGCTCAGCAAGTTCTGAGCCTCGGCTCAAAAATCCCGGGCAGCAGGCCAACTTCTTGGATTTGTGTAAGGAGTGCCCAAAGTTTGTTCAAATGATGTATCATTAGAGAGAGATAAGCGTGTAGTGTGAAAGACACAATGGACGGGAAAAAGCGCGTTTTGCCTTTCGAAAATACGTCCGATGAGCCGGTGTATAACATTCGGGCGGTCACGCAACAAACCCAGATTGACCCCGCAACCTTGCGGGCCTGGGAGCGCCGCTACGATATCCCCAAACCCAAGCGTGATGTACAGGGGCATCGGCTGTATTCGGAACGTGATATTATGCTGCTGCGCTGGCTAAAGGCGCAGGTGGACGCTTCGGTGCGCATCAAGCAGGCGGTAGAGCTGCTTTACATGCATGCGCCGCAATCGCTGGATGAGCATGTGCCCGTTTTGTTCGGCTTACGCCCCCCCAGTGGCACGTTTGATGACGAGGTAATCGATTTTCTGGATGCGGTGCGCCACTTTGACTACAACCGTGCCCAGCACCTCATCTCCTACATGCTCAGCATCCAAGCGGTAGAAGAGGTGTGCCTTAACTTGCTGTTGCCGGCCATTCACCAGATTGGCGTTGAATGGGAAGCTGGCAACCTCTCGCTTCAGATGGAGCATTTTGCCAGCAACCTGATCCGCGAACGCTTGCAGGCGATGCTCAACGGAGCGCCGCCACCCACGCGTTCGGGGCGGTTGGTGGTGGCTTGTGCCCCACTGGACTGGCACGAACTCGCTGCTCTGATGCTCTCGCTCATTGTGCGCCGCCGTGGCTGGGAGGTCATCTACCTGGGCCAAAACGTTGGTCTCAAGGGGCTGGATGAAACCCTGCATAGCCTACAACCGCAGGCACTCACCTTCTCGGTTTCGCGGTTGCCCGGCTTACGCCACCTGCCCGAAGTTGCTAACATCCTGGAAGCTGCCACAGAAGGCCAGGCGGCTTTCTCCTTTGCTGGGCGCATCTTCCAGGTGCTGCCAGAGCTGACTAACAAAATGCCTGGCACCTACCTGGGAAGTGACCTGCTGGAAGCAGCGCGGATAGTGGAAGGCTTGCTGGCGCGGCAACGCAACGCGGCAGCCTCAACAGCTCCCGAGTTTTCCAGCAGCAAGCGTGAACTTTTGGAGGTGTTTTTGGCCCACCGTGCCCGTCTGGAGGCTGCTGCTACAGGCTTAATCCTTGAACTCACGCAGGGCCAGGAAGATACCCAAACCGCCCAGGCGGCTCAGGAAGTGATGGAAGTGCTGTTGGTGGCGTTGCAGTACGACGACGATGGCCTGGCAACCGAGCTAACCCGCTGGTCGCGGGCCTCGCTTTCGAGCTACGGCCTTTCTGGCGCAACCATTGCGGCTTTGGTGGCCCACTTTGGCCAGGAAGTCCGCGCCAGCCTGGCACCGGAGTATGCGCAACCTCTGACGGGACTGGTGCAAAACCTCTATTTTGAAGGGTAACCCAGGGCGGCTTAGCTTTCGATGAGCTTGTCGTCAATTAACTGTTGCTGAACACGCTGGCCGCGCGGGTCAAAGGCAAAGAAGGGTGCATGCAGGTGAAATTCCATGTCCTGCATGGCTCGCCCGGCCCGGTTTTTCTCAATGGTGAACACCACCCATTCGCGCCACTGCCGGGCCTGATAGGGATTGAACGAAATCGCCTCTTTAGAGAGGATTGAGTATTTGTTGTTCATCATGATGGCGATGTCGCATTCGTAGTCCAGGGCTGAGCTCCCGCGCATGTGGTAAAGATGAATGCGGTTAGAGCGTAGCCCTTCCCGGTCCGCCGCCACAATGGCAAAAACAGGCACCCCCAGCGCCAGCGCAATGTCCTTCAGCCCCTCCACCACAATGGTCACCTTTTCGCCTTCGTCAGCGGCGCGTTCTGGGTGAGTAGCGACTTTTTGCAGGTAATCCACAAAAACCGTCAGGTTCCCATTGGTGGCGTCCACCAGGCGCGAGGCCATCTCGCGAATGGCGCGCAGGGTGGTCACGGCGGGGCTGGCTTTCACCAAGATCAACCGATCCGCATAGCGGCTCATGCGGGCGAGGGGCATGGAAGTACGCGGGTTATCGCGCAGGATGGATTGCAACGTCATGTTTTCGGCACGGATGGTAGACTTGGCACGCTCTGCGATGATCAGGTCGTACAGGTCCTTGAGCCGCAAGCCCTGGTTCAGGTCCACCTCTGGCGGATTGATGCTCTCCAGGCACAGCAGACGGTTCATCAGGTGCGCTTCGGTATGCTCGTAGGAGAGGTAAAAAGCGTAGTGATCAGGACGGCTGGCCACATTACGCGCAATTTGCAGGGTGGCAATGGTTTTGCCGATGCCCTGAGCCCCGCCCAGCAACACCAGCTCCGTTTTGCGCAGGCCGCCGCCGATGAGACCATCCAGCGGGTCAAAGCCTGTGGCGACTGGCACGTATTCCGTCAGATCGCCGCGCAAAACCATGTCGTTGGCTTCGTTGAGGACCTGGGTCAGCGTGCGCGGCATGTGGGCCAGGGCGGCGTTGTTGCGCCGGTTGGGCGCTTTGCGCGCCGGGGGCGAAGATGGAGGGGCGGGGGGTGCCGCTGGCGGGCTGGGAGGAGGCGTCCGCTCTTCGGGCTGCGGATCGTCGAAAAAACGGCGTGTTGCCATGACGCTACCTTTCACACTTGCCGAAGCAGTCAATAGATACAGCGATAACGGGTTCGGACTTGATTGACCAACCCCTCAGGTCCCTAGACAGGTGGCCAAGGATAGCTGGGGCCATGTCCCGGCTTTGGGAATTTACCCGCCTTGAGCAGGCGTTGAACACGGGTGACCATGGCTTCGATTTCCTGGGGCGTGATGAGCTGCGCGAGCAGGCCATAGAGCGCCGTGCTGCTATCGCAAAGCTGCTGCCCGAGTGCCTCCACCGTTGGGCTGAGGTCAGCAGGCAAAGGGTCTCCGGCAAAATTCCAGATGACCGTCCGTAGCTTGGGCACCACATGAAAGCAGATGCCGTGATCAATGGCCCACAGGCGGCTGCCTGCCCCCACCAAGCAATGCCCGCCCTTGCGGTCTGCATTGTTGGTGATGAAGTCAAACAAAGCAAGCTGCTGCAAAACCGGGATAAACGCTGTATCCAGGTTAAAATACGTGATTTCCGGGTTGTGCTCAATAAAGAGCTGCACACTGCCCAGCCCGCGCGCTTCCCGCAGCATCGTAGGGGGCACCAGGTGCCAGCCCAGGGCTTCCGAGACCCTGTAGGCAGCGACTTCCCGATAGCACAGGGTTCCATCGGGAAAGTCCCACAGCGGGCGTTCTCCGCGCTGGGGCTTATAGATCGCTTTGAGTCGGGTTTCGTTGTGGCACAGCTCCACCAGAAACGTAAAGTTAGAACTCCAGCGCAGGCGTCCCTGTTCCTCGCCAAAGGTTCCCTCAGAGAGCACCTCTAGCGCCCGGGTGAGGGCGATCTGTCGGTCTTCGGCAAGCTGGATGGTCGGGCTGTTATCCATAACATCCTATGTCCAGTAATAAATCAACCGGCCATTGCTCCGTGGATTGGCCCGCCCGCGCTTCACAATGCTCTCCGCACGCATGCTCAGCGCGCGGAATTGGCGACGGGTGCCCCAGAAGCGAACAATACTGGGTTGGGGGGCCTCAGCTGGCTCTTCGTCTTCAGGGCGGTGGGCAGTTCCTGCACCACAATCACCACCCGATCCTGCGCTTCGTCATAGCCTAGCCCAATTTGCTGGACTCGGAAAAGCGGATCGACCGGGTCGCGCAGGTCCATGTCAAAGTCTGCCAGGTCCACAGCGTCCGAGCCTTTATCAGGAAAGCGTTGATGGAGGTCGTCCAGCAACTCCGCGATGGCTTCGCCCAGGGCGCGGGTTTGCTCTTTTTCCAGGGTTACCGTAACGACTTGCGATTGCCGCCCTGCCTGGACATGAAAGGTCCGCCGCCCTTTGGGGCCGACGGTCCCCACCGTGATAAAGTCGACCGGGTTGAGTTCAATTTCAGTGTATGGCATGGCATTCTCGGCTAAGCGTCTGCTTTTTTGGGCGGTTCGACCGGGTTATGACTTGTGTCGTTCATGCAATGAATAACGGGTTGTCCGGATCCCAATCCCAGGATTGAGATGGAGGCGGGCGAGATGTTGATGCGTTGGAAGAGGTCCAGGTGTACCCCCAGGTAATGCGCCATGCCATCTTGATGATGTCGCTATGCGACACCACCACCACCGTCTGGCGCGGGTGGCGTGCATAGAGCATTTCGAGCGCATCCACTATGCGGGCCTGGGCCGCACGCATTGTCTCTCCTTCCGGAAAGCGCACCCGGATCGGGTGATGTTGCACATTGTACCACAGCTTAAAGCGCCGCAGGCGGGCCAGGCTTTGCCCCTGCCAGGCGCCATAGCGAACCTCCCCCACGTTTTCCAGGTGTTGAAGCTGCAAGTGGGGGTGGTGCTTGGCGATGGCCTCCGCGGTTTCTACCGTCCGCTCCAGCGGGCTGGTGTAGATGGCATGCAGGCGCGTTTTGGCCAGGCGCTCGCCCAGGGCCTCGGCCTGGGCCTGTCCCAACTCATTCAGGTGAACCCCAGGGGTCCAGCCAGCGAGCTTGCCGGTTTTTACCCAATCGTTAACAGCATGGCGTATCAACAAAATGGTGGTCATAGTACGGTTATCTTAGCATAGAAAAGTGCCAAGAGGCACTCAGGTAGCGAGCGAGATGTGTTACAATGGCGCCACGGAGAAACCCATGTTGCACATCGACATCCTAACGCTTTTCCCAGAAATGTTCCAGGGGCCTTTCACAGAGAGCATGCTCAAGCGTGCCCAGGCTAAGCAGTTGCTGCACATTGCCCTGCACAACATCCGCGATTATGCCACAGACAAGCACCACACCACGGACGATACGCCGTTTGGCGGCGGCGGCGGGATGGTGATGAAGCCCGAACCCTTGCTGGCAGCCCTGGAGGCACTCCGGGCTGCTGGCAGCCCGGTCTACTTGCTTTCGCCCCAGGGAAGGCGTTTTGATCAGCACATGGTGGGCGAGCTGGCAGCGCTACCGCGTTTTGTGCTGGTGTGTGGGCGCTACGAAGGCGTGGACGAACGGGTGCGCCAACTGGCCATCACAGATGAAATCAGCATTGGCGATTATGTGTTGAC
>JAAUUD010000057.1 GCA_012031655.1 Anaerolineae bacterium
CAATTGAAGATGGCGGCAATATTTTCTGTGCCCACCCAGGGCGGTTTTCGATGGCGAAGGAACTGCCCCCGTGAAGGCAATATAGAAGTTCATGAGCATGGGCAGCAAGATAAAGATGCCGAAGATGAGCAGGTTCGGCAGCACAAAAAAATACCCCATGCGCTGAATCCCCAACAGGCGTTGCAGTGGGGATAAGATCAGGTCAATAAGGGTCATTGTCCACTCAAACGGGCGAGAAGTGATGTAATTAAAGCGTTGCCGGGTAGCTTGCGGAATAAGTGACGAAATATTCATCAGATTGCCTCGTTAGCTGGTGGGCGCGCGGCGCGGGCTGCACCTGCAACCCGCACCGCAACACTTCGGCGTTCTGAGCTTAGCTGCCAGCCTGAGCAGCGTAGGCTTCGTCCACCGCTTCCTGAATGCGCTGGATAGCCTCATCCAGGGTGATCTCGCCCACGATCACCTGGGTCAGGCGGTCGCGGATGTTGGTGTTCAGGATGAAGCCAATCGGGCTGTATTGCAGGCCGTAGGCTTCGTCAGAGAGCTTGGGAATTTCTGCCAGGAAGGTGTTGAGCGCGTCCAGGGTGGCCTGGTCATCAGTCTCGTAGTCCACACCAGCATTGGCCACACCCAGGTGACCCGGCAGGAAGAGGGTGCGCGCGGCAAATTCGCTGTAGACATCCTGCTGGATCAGGTAGTTCATCAGCAGGGCCACTTCTTCGGGGTGCTCGGTGGTGTTCATGGCACCCAGCACAGCGCCACCGGGGATGCCGGTGCTGCCGCCCTCACCAGCGGGGTTCGGGACGGCTTCCCAGTCGAAGGCATCGCCAATGTTGCTGCCAAAGAAGCCAATCTGCCAGGAACCGCTCATGTACATCACCAACTGGCCGTTCGTGAATTCGGCGCGGGCATCGGCATACTGGTCACCGCTGCCGACCCAGACTTCCACCGGAACCACGCCTTCTTCGTGCCAGCGAAACAGCATTTCGGCGGTGCTGCGGAAGCCTTCGCTGTCCACGGTCATGCTGCCATCTTCGTTGATGTAGGTGGCGCCACGGCTCAGCGAGGGACCCCAGAAGCGGTGGCCAGAGCGGTCAATGGCGATGGCGTAGGGCACACCGGTCACTTCCGCGACTTCGCGGGCGGCGGCTTCCCAGTCTTCCCAGGTGGGGGCTTCCATCATGTCGCTGGGCACATCCACGCCCGCCTGCTCAAACAGGGTGCGGTTGATGAAGGGGCCGGTCACGGTGAATTGAGTCGGGAAGCCATACAGGCCGGCCTCGTCGCCTTCCAGGCGGAAGGAGTCCAGCACAGCCGGGGCAAAGTTGGCTTCCCAGAAGGCGATTTGCTCTTCTGAGTAGTATTGGCTGAGGTCTAGGTAGAAGGGCGGAAGCGGGCAGTATCCGCAACACGGGCCAGGTCAGGCGCCTCGGTGCCGCTTTCGACCTGGGCTTGCAGGATGTTGTGAATGTCCGCAAAGGCCACCACGTCCAGCTCAACGCTGATGCCGGGGTTATCTTCCTCGAAGCGGTCCAGCAGGTCGCGCATTACATCGCCTTCGTTCCCGTCGTTGTACCACAGAATGCGCAACTCAACTTCGTCCTGCGCCATCGTGCTAAAGGTCGGCACGACCAACGCAACCAGCACCAGTAAGACAATCAGGGCGCGAATCTTCATGTTGACCTTAACTCCTCAAATTCCAAAAAATGATATGTGTTCAAAATAGGAACCGATCTGATTGTGAACCGCGAACCTCCTTCCCATGCCTAGAGCGTTCGGATGAGGGGTTATCGCCTGCAATTTACAGACGGAGAACCGGCAAGTCGAGCAGGCGAGCCAAGGCCAGGAGTGCCTCGGCATGGTCGCCGTAGGTTAGCGAGAGGTGGTGTTCCAACCCCTCGCTCAGCAGGGTTTGCATCACCTGCTGGGTGCCGCTATCAAAGCGGAGGGTGCCGCTGGTGCCCGAAAAACTGGGGGGGCCAGCCAGCATTTCGCCCGTGGCCACCACCAGACGATGTTGCCCGGTGGCTTCGCTCAGGCGGGCCAGGGTCACACGCCCCGGTTTGAGCGTGAACTCGAACAGGAGCGGCTTGCGGCGATTGGAATGAATGGTCGTGCCGGGTTGCTGGGCGGGGTCGGCCATCTCCATGGGGGCCTGGCCACAATGCCAGAGCACCACGAGATCGGCTTCCGCATCAAAATCGACCAGGTCGGTGCCAAAAGCGGTGGTTCCGCTAAGCGTCTGCAAAATAAACTGGGTGATGGTGCCGTTGACATCCGCTTCACAACTGCATGGTGTTTGCTGGTTACTGAGCATGGAGAGTGCTCCGCAAGCGGAGCAGCCCAGGTCCGTGAAGAACTCTGGCCAGCAACGCACCGCCAGGCCATCCAGTTTTTCGGCTTTGGCCAGCGCTTCCAGGGTGAGGAAGGTGCCCAGGGTGCCCGCGTTGGTTCTTGTTCCAGCGCCTCTAGGCCGCTGACCTGCTCGCCCAGGCGGTCAGCCAGCGCGGCGGTTTCAGCCTGAGGGATGGCCCGCACCCGCTCAAAAACGTGGTGCAGGTCAACCTTCACCACCTCCACGCCCAACTGCTGGCGCAAAGCAGCGGCGTCGTAGCGGCAGGTATCGAACCCGGCGGGCGCATCCCCGACCTGGCCCACGCGGGCCTGGCGTAGCCGTCGCCGAGCAGCCCCAGCCTGGGCGAGTGGGGCCAGCGTGGCCAGCGCGCTCGCCTCATCTGGCGGGGCATAAACAAATTCGTAGCGCAAGCCTGCCCGCCGCAACCCATGCGCGGCCAAATTGATGCCACAAAAGGAGTTCAGGCGCAACCGCCCGCCTGTGCGCTCTTCGGGAACGCCCCACAGCAGCAAGGGGCAATCCAGCGCGTTGCCCAGTTGAACCACCATGCTGCTGTCTGCAAAAGAGGCTTGCATCACCACCAGCAAGTCCAGGGGTTGTGCTTGCAGGGTGGCCAGGCTGGCTGTCAAATCATCCAGGCTCATGACCAGCCCAGGGCTACCATACACCTGATAACCGGCTGTTTGCAGTTGGGCATAGGCACGCTGGGCGGTTTCTTCCGCCAGGGGGACATCAAAAGTCGGGCGAGCAATGGCGACAAAGCCAAGTTGAATATCGCTGAGCTGCATATTTTCTATATTCTATAGACTTGCACTATTTTCACTATTCTACCGCGAAATGCTGCCCCAACGCTACCCCTTTGCAGCACAAAAAATGCCCAGGAATCAGGCGATTATCCACCTATCGGTTGGGGCGTTGGCGAGCACGCGGGCAGCAAAAAGCACTTCAAGAACCATTAGTTTGACAGCCTATCATCTAGCCATCCAAACGCGTTTACAGATGCGTTACTTTTCTGAGTATAGTCTACATACCCGGCTTTGCCAAAGAACCGCCTTGGCCCTTAGCCTGGCGGCGTAGTGGCGGATTTGCTGCCCTTGCTCCCTTTGCTGCCTCGCGAGGCAGCCAGGCGGACGAGTTCGGTTCTGTAGTTGTAGATGTTGCGGGTTTTTTCTGCGTGGGCAGCACGCGCCAGGCGAATCAGCTCATCGCACAGCGCCGCTGGAGTCATCCCGCTGGCTTCCCATAAGTAGAAGCCCAGCGAGCCCGGCAAGGTGTTGATCTCGTTGACCCAGAACAGGTTATTGGCAGGCTGCACCAGGAAATCCAGGCGCGCTGTCCCGTGCCCCTGAATGGCCTGGAAAGCCTGGACCGCGACGGCCTGGATGCGTTGCGCCAGGTCCGGCTCCAGCGGTGCAGGGATGATGCGCTCCTGGCTGGCCATCCCCTTGCTAGGAACGCGCAGGTATTTTTCCTCAAAGCCCAGCACGTCCTGATACCCGGTGGGTTGCTCCAACACAGAAGCCCGCACCTGCTCGCCCTGGCCCAGCACCGCACAGTTGATCTCAATGGTTGAGGTGCGGTCAGCGGCACGTTCCACCAGCACGCGGCTATCCAGGTTTAAGGCGATGTTCAGGTGCAGGGTGGCTTGCTCGGCATCATCCACCCTGGCTACGCCGATGCTCGACCCCAGCGTGGCGGGCTTCACAAAGGCGGGATAGCCCACCTGCTCTGTGATCTGCGCCAGCAGTTCGGCCTGGCGCGTTGACCAGGCGCTACGCGTCACGGTGATGTATTCTGCGATGACGGGCAACCCGTGCGCCGCCAGCACCGTTTTGGTCATGGCTTTGTCGTTGGCGATGGCCGAAGCTAGCACGCCGGTTCCTACGTAGGCAGATTTGCCAGTTCACACAAGCCCTGTAGCGTGCCATCCTCACCGTGGGAGCCATGCACCACCGGAAAAGCGACATCCAGCTTCTGAAACGTGTTCTTGCGCAGGCGCCCACTGAGCGGCGGAGTCACCAGCCCCGGGAGGGCCGAGCTTGGCGCCAGCACCGTCTCGCTGACCCCGGCAACGGTCGCAACGTTTTCCTGTTCAAAAGTTTGCAGGTGGCGCAGGGCCTCGCCCGTAAACCAACGCCCCTCCCGATCAATATAAACCGGCGTCACCGCATAGCGGGCCGGGTCCAGGGCGCGCATGACCTGGCTGGCGGTCACGATAGACACATCATGCTCTACCGAGCGGCTTCCGAAGATCACGCCAACGCTTAACTTTGTCATGGTTGCTTTCCTTGGCAGTAGAACGTGCGCGTTTGCGCCGACTCATAAATAGGTATCGGGAAGATCGTTCAAAAAGAGCACCGCATCATTCCGCCCAACCTGGGCCTGGAACCACTGTCGTGCTGCCTCGAAAGTATCCACCACCTGTAAATGGCTGGGGTCAAAGCCAGCTGCGGCAATGCCACGCTGTAGCGGGCGGGTTTGCTCGATCCCAACCAGGATAATATCGCTGGCGACGGCGGCAATATGGGTGCCCAGGCGCTCGTTTTCCTCGTCCTGAAGTGGACCAAGCTCCACCATGCCGGGCGTAATCACAATGCGGCGGCCTACCTGGTGCAGTTTGAGCACCTCCAGTGCGCTCAGTGCCCCAACCGGGTTGGCGCTGTAAGCATCATCGATGATCAACGCGCCGGTTTCTAGCTTGCGGATGTTCAAGCGGTGCTCGCTGGGTTCCAAAGTGGCCACCCGTGCAGCAATTTCGGCCAGGCTAAGGCCGCATTCCACTGCCACCGCGCTAGCCAGTAGGATGTTGGTCACGTTATGCAGGCCCACCAGGGCGGCCTGGAAGGGCACCCGCGCTTCGCTCTGGCGGTCGTAGACCTCAAAGCGCAAGCCTGCCAGCGATTGCTGCACGTTTTCGGCCAGGTAACGCGCTTCGGGCAGCCCTTCTTGCGAGACCAGGATGCGGTGTTGCGGGTAGCCCCGGGCGCCATCTGGCGGACGTAGGGGTTATCCCCATTGAAGAAGGTCGTGCCATCCGGCGGCACGCCTTCCACAATTTCGTATTTGGCTTTGACGATGTTTTCAATTGTCTTGAAGCGCTCCAGGTGCATCGGCCCTACGGCGGTGACGATGCTCATCCTGGGCTGGGTAAGCTTGGCAATGCGCGCAATTTCGCCAGGCACATAAGCGCCCATCTCGGCAATAAAATATGCGTACCCATAGCTGGGGTCAAGGTCTGTGTTGATGGCCAGGCAAACGCCCATTTCGGTGTTGTAGCTTTTGGGCGTGGGGTAGACCTTGTGTTTGCCACCCAGGATGTGTGCCAGATAGTGCTTGGTGCTGGTTTTGCCATAGCTGCCGGTGATGCCGATCACAAAGGGTGCTGCCGCCTGGAGGCGCGCCCGCGCCTGGCGCCGAAAGCGCTCGCGGAGTTGTGCCTCCAACGGGGTGAGCAGCAGATTGCCCAACGGCAGGGCCAACGGGGCAAACAAAAACCCGATGAACCCCGCAATGCTGACGGTCGAAAGCTCCTGTGGGGTGTTGGCCGCCATGTTCGCGGTGAGTTGTGCGCTCAATCCGGCGATCACCAGCGCATCCAGCAGGCAGGCGGCCCCCACAATTCGTAACGCCCGCTGGGTGCGCCGGAACTGGCGCTTGACTTCCTTAACGGGTTCGGGCTGGGCGATGATCATGGCGACCACCGCCCATAACACGCCATGCAGGCTGGCATATTCCACGCCGCCGAACTGCAATGCAAAGGCCACCACCACGCCAGCTAGCATCACGATGGCGGGTTGACGGGGGAACCACCGTTCGCGTCGGGCCAGCAACCAGCGCACATAGCGGTCTGCCATGTATTCTTCGATCTGGTAGAAGCGGGCCAATCGCCAGGAGCGCAGGGCAGCCGCCACAATCCAGAAGAGGGTAAGCAAGATGGCTAGCAGGTGCATAGGCTCAGGGGGTCAAAAAGAAATGCTGAACGATACGGATAAACTCGGCCTGGCGTTCGGCGTAGGCGTAGTGCCCGGCGCCCGCCAGCACCACCAGCCCGGCATCTGGAATGGCGGCTTCGAGCGCCTGGCCCTGGGCGAGCGGGGTTGCGTCGTCCTGGTCGCCCCAGATGAGCAGGGTCGGCGCCTGGATGCGTGGCGCCAGGGGCAAGAGGTCTTCATTCACTACGCGCTTGAGGGTCTCATACATCACTGGGTCTTGCGCGGCGGCGGCGCGGGCATCTGCCGAGGCCATCCTTGCAAACAACCAGGCCCGCACGCTCGGCTCCAGACGGCGCAGCCCGGGTAAGCTCAAGAGCCTTAGCAAGGCTCGGCGCACAGCATAGTAAAAGCGCAGGCGGGGCGGCAGGCTGGGCCGCACCCCCGCAGCGCTGGTGAGCACCAACTGACGCACGCGTTGGGGATAGGTCGCTGCCAGATAGAGGCTCAGGCGCCCGCCGAAAGAGTGACCCACCAGGCGCACCGGGTTTAGCTGCTGTTCATCCAGATAGGCCCGCACCCACTCGCCATAGTCGGCCACGCACCAGGGGGTCGGCGGCGGTGGTGCAGCCCCAAAACCAGGCAGGTCCAGTGCATGAGCCTGAAAGCCTGCTTCGGCCAGGGCAGCAGGGATTGCACCCAGGCTGGCCGCGCTGGCTCCCCAGCCATGCAGCAGCAGAACCGGTTCCCCCTCGCCTAATACCTCTGCAAAATAAGGCAAGGTCACGGCTCAACCTCGATAGCCGCCCCTAGCGCGGTGAGCTTGGGGATGACGTCTTCAAAATAGCGCCCGATAAGCTCGGCACGGTCAATGGTGGTTCGGCCCTGAGCACACAGCGCCGCCGCCAGCAACCCTAGCCCAATGCGCACGTCTGGGTTATCGATGTATTCGCCGTGCAGGGGGGTTTTGCCGATCACGATGGCGCGGTGTGGGTCGCTCAGCACAATCTGGGCGCCCATACCGCGCAGTTTGTCCACAAACAGCAAGCGGTCGCTGAACAACTTCTCATGGATGAGGGTGGTGGCATTGGTTTGGGTCGCCATCACGGTGGTGACCGCTACCAGGTCCGAGGGGAACCCCGGCCAGGGCGCCGTATCCACGGCAAGATCCACATTGGGGTGTTGCGCGCCCAAAAAGCTCCCCCAGGGTTGCTCGTAGGTGTGCAACTGATCCCCTTCTACCACCAGTTGCACGCCTAGTTTTTCATACACCGCGCTGATCATGTGCAGGTCGGCGCGAATAACGGGCTGGATGGTTACATGGCCAGGGGTCAGGGTGGCGATAGCGGCCAGGCTGGCCGCTTCGATGTGATCTGGAGAAAGGGTTTGCTCGGCGCCGCGCAACCCGCCCGCCTGACCGTGAATCACCAGCAGGTTGCTGCTGGCCCCCTCAATGTGCACGCCCATCTGCCCAGCAGGGCCAGCAAAGCGCGGATTTGTGGCTCGGAGGCGGCATGGCGAAGTGTTGTCTGGCGTCCCAGCACAGCGCTCAACATGATCACCAGCGCGGTGGCGGTAACGCTGCTTTCCATCAGGGTGATGTCATGCTGCTCCCAGGGTTGTGCGGTGATGTTCAGGCGGTTGCCCTGCACCTCGATGCGGAAGCCCAGGTCGCGCAGGGCGGTCAGGTGCGTGAACAGGCGGCCCAGCGGTTGAGACCAATCTAGCGTGGCGTGCTGGCGCTGGGCCAGGATGGGCGCCAGGAACAGGATCGAGGCCACCATTCGGTTAGTCTCGGCGTTGCTGATGTGGCGGCCCGTAACACGCGGCGTCTGAAGCCGAATGCTGCTGCCATCCCAGGTGCTCTGGGTGCCCAAGGCCTGAGCCATCCCCAACCATTGGCGCACCGCCGCGGTCTGTGGCGCCCGATGCAAGGTCACCGCCTGGTCCGTGAGCAAACTCGCCGCAATCAGGGTGATGGCTTCGTTGCTGCTACCAGCCACCTGATAGCTACCATTGAGCGGAACCGAACCTTCAACAAGTAGTCGCACAGTGTTATTCTCCGAGCGGGAATTATGTCGGTAGGGAGCGGAGGCGTCAAGTTTAACCTTGCTCCCTGGCGTGACTATTGCACGGGAACGGGGTTTTAGCCAGCATGAGAGACTATCAACACATGGATGACGCCACGCTGGTGCAGTGGGCCAAGAAGGATAAAACCGCCTTTGGGGTGCTTTATGAGCGCTATGTGGCGCGCATCTACAACTACATCTACTATCGCACCGGCAATCATTTCGAGGCCGAAGACCTGACGGCCAAGGTCTTTATGCGCGCTATGAAGCACATCGGCAGCTACGATGAGCGCGGCGTTCCATTTTCTGCCTGGCTGTATCGCATCGCCCATAATCTGGTGGCCAACTGGCACCGGGACCGCAGCCGCCACAAAGTGATTGCCCTGGAAGACTACCTGAACAAGGGGGAGCAACCAGACATGCCCGAGGACGAAACCGAACGCCAGGAGGAGCAGGAGCGCTTGATTGAGGCCATTCGTCGCTTGCCCGAAGAACGTCAGCAACTCCTGATCCTGAAGTATGTACAGCGCCTCTCCAATGCCGAGATTGGCGAGATTATGGAGCGCACCGAAGGCGCCATCAAATCGCTGTACTATCGAACTCTGGCCTTTCTGCGGGATGATCTGGGCCGCGAGAAGGACCTGCCTGGTCAGCAAGCGAATGTGGAATAGGTGATGCAGCCATGAACGAAAGAAAAGCGCAAGAGATCCTGGCCGAGTATGCCGACGCCCTGACGCGCGGCGATGCCCGCGTTGAAGACCTGCTCCAGAAATACAACATTCCCCCGGGCAGCGAGCTCGAAGCCCTGCTCTACCTGGCGCAAGCCCTGGAAAAGGCCCTGGTGAGCGTGCAGCCCAACACCGAATTCGTGGAGCGCCTGCGCGTGCAATTGCTGGGGCAGGAAGCCGCCTGGCACTGGTTGCGCCAGCTGTCTATCACCCAGGTTGCAGCAGGCATTGCGGGCATCGGCGGGGTGACGGTGGCGGCGGGTGTGTTGATCTGGGTAGGCCGTGTTAATTGGCTACGGCGGGCCGCCCAGGCGGCCACCCCCATTGATCCGGCACTGGCCTCTTAAACGCCAATTCGAGACACAAGCAACTGTAGGAGGGTATTGGGATGACTGAACGCTATGCCCGATTAACCGGATGGGGCCGCTATGTGCCTGAAAAACGGCTCACCAACGTGGACCTGGAAAAAATGGTGGAGACCAGCGACGAATGGATCACCCAGCGCACTGGCATCAAAGAGCGGCGTATCCGTGGGGAAAAAGATACCAACACCAGTATGGCCGTTGCCGCCGGGCAAGAAGCGCTGAAGGTCGCCGGGATTAGCGCACAGGACCTGGACTTCATTATCGTGTGCACGTCCTCCCCAGACTATCTGTTGCCCTCCGCCGGGAGCCTGGTGCAGGATGCGCTGGGCGCGGATTGTGGTGCTGTGCAGGTGACTGCGGGGTGTTCCGGTTGGGTATATGGCGCCGTGATGGCCGATGCGCTCATTCGGGCTGGGGTGCACAACGCCATCCTGGTGATTGGTGTAGAAATCGTCTCCTACGGGATCGACTATACCGACCGCAAAACCTGTGTTTTGTTTGGGGATGCGGCAGCGGCCACGGTGTTTCAGGCGAGCGACCAGCCCTCTGGCATCCTGGCTTCGGAGTTGGGTTCGGACGGGGCCAAGGCACAGGCGCTTTGGGTGCCTGGGGGTGGCTCTGCCTGGCCCATCAGCCCAGAAGTCGTGGAGCAGCGCCAGCACTACATCCAGATGGACGGTCCAGAAGTCTTTAAATTTGCGAGCCGCGTGGTGGGGTCTTCGCTCAAGCGCACAATTGCCCAGGCTGGCTTGCTGCCCGAAGACATTGATCTGTTCATCCCGCACCAGGCCAACGCGCGCATTATCGAAGCCGGAGCGCGTTTTATGCGCCAGCCTATCGAAAAATTTTATATGAATCTGCAATATTACGGCAATACTTCGGCGGCTTCGGTGCCGCTAGCGCTGGTCGAAGCCATCGAGGAAGGCCGCCTGAAGGACGGGTGCAAGGTGGCGATGGTGGCCTTTGGCGCGGGCCTCACCTGGGGGTCCGTGGTCATTCAGATGGGTGTTGGAGAGGTCAGCCCGGCCCATGTGCTCTTTTCTGCTGGGCGGGCGCGCTACCTAGCCAAACGCGCTCGCGAAACCGTGCTGGATACCGCTCAAGCGGCCTGGTGCCCTTTTATACCTGGATTAATTCGCGGCGGCGTGCCTAGCGCTGTTCGCTTTGCGCTGAAAATTCTCATCAAACACTTATGCGCCACCTAGACCAATAGGCAGGCGCTTTTTTTTGCCTCTCCGCTACAATGCTTTTTCCTGAAGCACGCAACGTAGCCACAGAAAGGACGCGAAACCATGTATGGTGGCAGTTGGTGGAGCTATATTTATCGCGCTGAGGACGGCCAGAAAGCGGCGCCGATTACCTGGGGGTTGTTGCGCCGCGTAGCCAGCTATGGTCGGCCCTATTCCCGCCAGATCGCTTTTTTGTTGGCCGCCATCATCCTGAGCACGGCGCTCTCGATGGGTGTGCCCCTGGTGCTGCGCGAGCTAATCGACAACGCGCTGCCCAACCAGGATGTGCCCCTGCTCAACGCGCTGGCTTTCATCCTGTTCCTGATCCCGATCCTGAATACACTGGTCCTGGTCTACCAGCGCTGGCTCAACTCCTCGATTGGCGAAGGCGTGATCTATGACCTGCGCCGCGAACTCTATAACCATTTTCAGCGTATGGCACTGCGGTTTTACGTCAACACCAAAACAGGCGAGATCATGAGCCGCCTCAACAACGATGTGGTGGGGGCACAGCGGGCCATCAACACCACTTTTGTGAGCGTGATCACCAATCTGGTGAGCGTGTTCGGTGTGCTGGTGGTCATGCTTTCGCTGGAGTGGCGCCTGACGTTGGCCGGGATAGTGATCTTGCCACTGGTGATTTTGCCTGCGCGGCGCCTGGGGAACCGCTTGCGCGTGATCATCCGCGACGGGATGGAGCAAAACGCGCGCATGAATGCCCTGATGAACGAAACGCTGAACGTCAACGGCATGCTGCTCAGCAAGCTCTTTGGGCGTAGCTATGACGAAAAACGCCGCTTCGGAGAGCGGGCCGAAGCCGTGCGGAACACTGGGGTGCGGCAGGCCGTGCTGGGCAACGCCTTTTTCACCAGCCTGGGTCTGATTGGGGCTTTTGGAACGGCAGTGGTGTATTGGCTGGGCGGGCATATGGTGCTCACCGGGGCCATTTCCATTGGGACGCTGGTGGCTTTTGCGGCGCTGCTGGCCAACCTCTATGGCCCCTTGCAAGCCCTCATCAACGCGCCGGTTGAACTGGTCTCCAGCCTGGTGAGCTTCGAGCGGGTCTTTGAGGTGCTGGACCTGCCCGTAGAAATTCAGGAAAAGCCGGACGCAGTGCCCTTGCGCGAGGTTCAGGGGCGCATTGCCTTCGAGGACCTCAGCTTCAGCTACATCATCAGTAGGGCAGGTGGCCTGAGCGCTGTGGATCGCTGGGGCGAGCTGGATGATGCTCCAACCGTGGTTGGCGCCATTTCTCAAGCCCGTAGCCAGGCCATTGATCACCTCAACTTTACCATTGAGCCGGGGCAATTGGTGGCGCTGGTGGGGCCGAGTGGCGCGGGTAAGACAACCCTCACCTATCTGCTCCCACGGCTCTACGACCCCACCAGCGGCACCATCCGCCTGGATGGGCACGACTTGCGCGATTTGCGCCTGGCCGACCTGGCTCAGCATATCGGGATGGTCACGCAAGAGACTTTCCTGTTTCATGACACCATCGCCAACAACCTGCACTACGCCAAAGAAGATGCAACCCTGGAGGAGATGATCGCCGCGACCCGTGCCGCCAACATCTACGACTTCATCCAGGAACTGCCAGAGGGTTTTGAAACCATCGTGGGCGAGCGCGGCTACCGGCTGAGCGGTGGCGAAAAGCAGCGCCTGGCCATTGCGCGCATCCTACTCAAAAATCCGCGCATCCTGGTGTTGGACGAAGCCACTTCTTCGCTGGATTCGGAATCGGAAGCGCTCATCCAGAATGCGCTGGAAAAAGCGATGGCGGGCCGCACCAGCATCGTGATTGCCCACCGCCTGAGCACCATTCTCTCCGCAGACGTCATCCTGGTGATGAATCGCGGACAGTTGGTGGAACACGGCACCCACGAAAGCTTGCTGGCACAAGGCGGGCTTTATGCCAGCCTCTATGAGACGCAGTTCCGCGCCGAGCGAACTCGGGCGGCTGAAGCACTGGCTTAGCTGACCATCTGACCAGTGCAATATCGGTCAACTGGCCGAACAAGCTAAAGGAACCTTTCGTTTTCCAGAGTCGTTTCTGTAGCAGAGGCAATACCCTGGAAAACGAAAGGGCTTCCCAACATGAAACGCACTATCTTCGCCCTGTTGACTGCTGGCTTGCTGGCCCTGCCCGTGTGGATCGCGCAAACCCCAACCCGGGCAGAAGCTTCGGTCTGCGCCCAGACCCATCTCGTGCAGCGCGGCGAGAACCTCTACCGCCTGGCCCAGCGCTACAACACCAGCGTGGGGACGCTGCAACTGCTGAACGGCATCAGCAATCCCAGCCGCATTTTCGTAGGTCAGTCGCTTTGTGTACGCCAGGCCAACCCCGATGATACCCCGGTGGGCGGAACGCGCTACATCGTGCAATCCGGTGATCGCCTGTCGCGGATTGCACAGCGCTTTGGCGTAGACATGGCTGTGCTGGCGCGGGTGAACAACATCACCAACCCCAGCCGGATTTATACAGGTCAGGTGTTGACCATCCCGGATGCAACGATCCAGTAGGAACAGGGGCCTGAACCGGGCACGCTGGCGAAAGCGGGGCGCTTTACCCCCGCTTTTGTGTTCCTAGAGCAACCCGGCGCGGCGCAGCTCAAATTCGTAATCCTGCGGGGTGTCGATGTCGCGCAGGATGGCATCATCTTTGGAAAGCACATAGCCAATCTCGTGCCCATAGGTGTTGATGACATCGCGCGGGGCACTGCCAGGGGGCAGGTCCAGCAACTCTTGCCAATAGCGGCGGTCAATGATGATGGGGTGGCCGCGCCGATGGTTGTAGCTAGGGGCCACAATGCTGCCACGCCCTTCGGCGTAGGCGATCAGCAGTTCGTGCACCAACCTGGCAGAGAGGTTAGGTTGGTCGCCCAGGACCACCATGCAGGCCGCGATGTTTTCTCCCAGGGAGCGCAGGCCCACCTGCAACGAGGAGAGCATCTCGCCGGTGGTGTAGTCCGGGTATATGTGGTTTTGACGCCCGCTGCCTGGGCTTTGGCCTGCACACGCCCGGCCTCGTGGCCGGTCACAACCACAATTTCCGCCAGGCGGAGCGGCACCAGCCGCGCCAGAATCGCTTCGATAACGGTCTGTTGGCCCCATGGGAGCAGAGGCTTGGGCTGGCCCATCCGCCGGGAGAGTCCGCCTGCCAGCACGATCACACCCACCCGGCGCTGGACTTCAAAAATAGGGTTATGCTGGCGCCGGACCCGACCAATGGCCACGGCGGACACACGCGGCTGGTGTTGCAGGATGTTTTGCGCTACGCGGCGTGTTTTGATGCGCTCGATGGTGTGCTGCCCGGCTTTGTTGAGCAAGGGGACGATGCGCGCACCAGGGGGCGCCCCTTTCAGGCCCAGAGCTTCATCGCGCATAATCTGGGCGATCCAGGGGTATTGAATCTGCGTCTTGGGGACGAAGCCAAAGTGCGCTGCTACGGCCTCTGGGTTGTAGACCGTACTTTCATCAAAGGGTTGGCCCACGGCGTCCATCCCCGCGACTGGCACCAGGAGCGTTGTGGCAGGTGGGATGACCGGTTCGTGCGGATGGGGTGCCTTGAGCGGCAAGCGCCGCGATCCGTCCGCTTCTACCAGAATGGTGTCTGAATCCACATGGTCTACCCATGTGGTGATGGCTGCTGGAGGGATGCCAAGCACCTTGCCGCCCCAGGTGCGTTCATAAAGCAAGACTACGCCG